>JAYVOV010000476.1:0-4617 GCA_043757735.1 Burkholderiaceae bacterium | reverse complement strand
ACGGCGCTGACGACGCCGACAGGGTCTTCAACCGCGCCAGCTTTGGCGGGACTGGACTTCGCCTTGGCGCTGGACGCCGCTTTGCCGGCGCTGGCCTTGGCCTGCGCTGCACGGGCAGCGGGCGCGTTCGCCACGGCCTTGCCAGCGACCTTGAGCGCGGTTTTGTCCGCAGTTTTGTCCGCGGTTTTGTCCGCAGGCACCCGTGGCACGACTTTCAGAGCGGTCCTGGTGCCGGCGGCCTTGACCGTCGCACGCGGCGCCGCCTTCGTGCTGGCCTGGGCGGCGGGCCGCTTCGAGTCAGCCGCCTGGGCCGCGGGCCGCCTGGCCGCCGCGGCTTTGCCACCAGGCTCTTTGGCGCCGGCTTGCACCGCCGCTGACTTGATGGTGATTGACTTCTGATTTGCTGATTTGACGGTCGATGACTTGGCCACGCTTGTTTTCCTGATGCCCACGGCAGAACCTCCGCGCTAAAAATTGCGCACTTGTGCCGGTTTCTGCATCCCGGCACGCACCCGCCCAAGCCCCGCTCCAGACGCTATTTCTAGGGCAAGCTGCCATTACGGCAAAGCCCAAGCCCGAAAACGGGGAACCTTCTATTTTATCAGGCGCGAGAACGCAGCGCCAGAAGTCGTTGATATTCCTCGCGAGATTGGGGGGTGGTGAGGCCTTGAGCGGCCAAAATCTTCATTTCTGCACGCACCCGCCGATCACGCAACTGGTTCAACGCCCCCTCGAATTCAATTCGCGCATCATCGAAGCTCATTTCCGCCAGCTCGTTGCGGTCGCTGATCGCAGCTGCTTCGAGCTGTGACACCAGCTCCTGGTACCGGCCGCGCAGGCCTTCGCAGACAACCGCGAATGACGACCCGGCGGGCAGCTCGGCCAACGCATCCAGCCAGCGCGCCAGGCCATCGGGCAGCAGACTGTGGTCGCCCACCTGCACCGCCAGGCCCGGATGCAGGGCCGCCAGCAGATGCGCCCGGCGATCGAGATCTGGTGGCGTGGCGCGCATGCGCAGCCCGACCGCCGGGCTGTCACGCCACGAGCCGCCTGAGCCCCCCTGGGCGCGCCGGCCACCGCCAGCTCCAACGCCCTGGCCGGCCCATTTGCCGCTGCGCTGGCCCCCGGCACGCTCGCCGTCTGCCGATTCGCCCCGCGACCAGGGCGCGTCCTCGCCACGCGACCAGGGCGCTCCTTCGCCACCACGCCTGGGCCCTGCGCCGGCGCCATCGCCAGCCGCCAGGAAACCGTCGAACTCCGGCGCGGTGACCCGGGCAAGGTCGGCAATGCGGTGCACGAGCTGCAGCCGCAGCGCCTCGGGCGGCAGTTGCCGCATCAGTGGCCGCGCCAGCGCCAGCAGCCGGGCGCGCCCCTCGGCTTGGTCCAGATCGACCTGCCCGCAGAGCTCCTGAACCAGCAGGTCGGACAGCGGCATAGCCTTGGCGGCCTGCTCTCGAAAGCCTTCGGCGCCATGCTCGCGCACGAAGCTGTCGGGATCGTGTTCCGGCGGCAGGAACAGGAACTCCAGCCGCTTGGTGTCCTGTGCCTGCGCCAGACAGGCCTCGAGGGCGCGCCAGGCAGCCTTGCGCCCGGCCTTGTCGCCATCGAACGAAAACACCACGCGATCGACCACCCGCAGCAGTTTGCGGACATGCTCGTCAGTGGTGGCGGTGCCCAGAGTGGCCACCGCATTGCCCACCCCGTGCTGTGCCAGCATCACCACATCCATGTAGCCTTCGACGACGATTGCGCAGTTTTCGGCGCGCATGGCTTCACGACCCTCGAAAAACCCGTAGAGCTCGCGCCCTTTGGTGAACAGTGGCGTTTCAGGCGAGTTCAAGTACTTGGGCTCACCGGCACCGAGAACCCGGCCGCCGAAGCCGATGACCTGGCCGCGCGGATTGCGGATCGGGAACATGATCCGGTCGCGAAAACGGTCGTAGCGTTTGCGGCTGCCCGCGGGCTCTGAAGCGTCACTGGGTGTCTCAGGTTCTGATTCGATCACCAGACCGGCCGTGACCAGCCCCGGCGCGTTGTAGTCAGGCACAGCCGCCTGCAGACCGCGCCAGCCATCCGGCGCGAAACCGATCGCGAACCGTGCGGCGGTGCGCCCGGACAGACCTCGACCTTTCAGGTAGTCGATGGCACGCGGCGAATCTTTCAGCCGCAGCCGATAAAAATCGGCGGCCGCCTGCATCAGTTCGTAGAGATCAGGGGCCGCCCGCGTGCCGCGGTCTTCGCGCCCCGACTCTTCAGGGACCGTGAGGCCGGCCGACCGAGCCAGGTCGCCGATAGCATCGACGTACGAAACGCCGGTGTGCTCCATCAGGAATCCGAGCGCCGAACCATGCGCCCCGCAGCCGAAGCAGTGATAGAACTGCTTGGCCGGACTGACGGTGAACGACGGTGATTTTTCAGAATGAAATGGACACAGCCCCAGGAGATTGGCCCCGGCCTTGCGCAGCTTCACGTGCTGGCCCACCACGTCGACGATGTCGACGCGGGCCAGCAGCTCCTGGATGAATGCCTGAGGAATCACTCCGGCAGTTTACTGAGACAGACGTGCCTTGACTTGCGCGGACACCGCGGCAAGGTCGGTCCGCCCGGCCAGTTTGGGTTTGAGCACCGCCATCACCTTGCCCATGTCCTGGGGCCCGACGGCGCCCGTGTGGCTGAGCGCGACGGCGATCGCCTCGTCGATCTCGGCGCCGCTCGCCTGCTGCGGCAGGTAAACCGACAACACCTCGATCTCGGCGCGTTCTTTGTCAGCCAGGTCCTGGCGACCGGCCTGCTCAAACTGGCTCAGGGAGTCTTTGCGCTGTTTGATGAGTTTGTCGGTGAGGCTCACGATGAGCGTGTCGTCGGCGACGATCCGCTCATCGATCTCGCGCTGCTTGATGGCCGCCATCAGCATGCGGATCGCCGACAGGCGATCGGCCGCGCGGGCGCGCATTGCGGTCTTCATGTCTTCGTTGATCCGGTCTTTCAAGCTCATGGCAGGCTCTCCTGGAATCGACTGCGGACAGGCAATGGTGGGGGCGGACCACCGATGGAAAAGATCGGTGGGGAATAAATGAGGTCGCCGTACAAATCTGTGGCTGGGAGGCCGACAGAAACTGCGGCCGCGAGGCCGACGAAAACTGCGGCCGCGAGGCCGAAAAAAAGGCCCGCGATGCTGACGCACGCGGGCCTTTGCGGATGTGCCAAGCCTTGCTTAGTACATCTTCTTGGGCAACATCTGGCTGCGCAGGCGTTTGAAGTGACGTTTGACGGCAGCCGCCTTCTTGCGTTTGCGCTCAGAGGTAGGCTTCTCGTAGAACTCGCGCGCACGCAGTTCTGTGATGATCCCCGTTTTTTCGATGGTGCGCTTGAAGCGGCGCAACGCAACGTCGAACGGTTCGTTCTCCTTGACCCTGATGGTCGGCATAAAATCACCCCCTTCCGCTGCGATTTTCGTCAGGTGGTATCGGCTGCGGCGAATGCCGCGGCACCTCCCTTGAGTGCTCAGCTGATTCAGCAGTAACGCTGACTTAGCGGCAACCAGAGGCGTGGATGGAACATCAGGTCCATCCCCATTGACGAAGCCTTCGAATATAGCACGCCTGCCCGACCAAGGGAATAAGCCTCCCATCGGATGGTCCTGGCCCGGATCTTGAATAGAGTAGGCAGTGACAGAGGCCAAAAACCCCTGCCGGTTTCCCCGCCCACATCAGGAATTTGCGAGGTGAACACCATGTCCGGCCAATCCACTGCCAGCGCACCCGGCGCCAGCCTGATCTCCCAGATCGCCATTGCAGGCTTCAAACAGGTGTATTCCACCGCCCGAATCGAAGCCGCCCTGGACGAACTCACGCCATCGGCCAACGAAGCGCTGCGCGGCGTCTACGAAAAAATGCTGCGCACCGGCGGCGAACGGTTCTGCGTCAAGCCTGGCGCAATGCCCGACCTTGACGCAATGGAGCAGGAACTGCCCAATTTTGGTGAGGTGCTGGACGATTTGCGCAAACAACTGGCGCTTTGCCTCGAGACGCAGGACCCGCTGGAGTTGACGCCGATGCTGCTGCTGGGCGATCCGGGTATCGGCAAAACCCATTTTGCGCGCCGGCTCTCGAAGCTGCTGGGCACCGGCTACGGCTTCGTCTCGATGAGTTCGCTCACGGCCGGCTGGATTCTGTCGGGCGCATCGTCGCAGTGGAAAAACGCCCGCAGCGGCAAGGTCTTCGACACCCTGGTCAATGGCGACTACGCCAACCCGGTGATGGTCATCGACGAGATCGACAAGGCCGGCGGCGACAGCCAGTACGATCCCCTGGGCGCCCTCTACTCGCTGCTCGAGTTGCAGACGGCGCGGGAATTCGTCGATGAGTTCGCCGAGGTGCCGCTCGATTGTTCGCAGATCGTCTGGGTGGCCACCGCCAACGACGCGGCGCGCATTCCCGCGCCGATCCTGAACCGCATGAACATCTATGAGGTGCCGGCGCCCGATTTCGAGGGTGCGCGTCGGATCGCGCAGGCGCTGTACAAGGAAATCCGCGAAGCGCACGGCTGGGGCGCGGCGTTTCCCGAGGCGCTCGACGACTCGGTCACCGACCGGCTGGCCGGCGTCGCGCCTCGTGA
>JAYVOV010000475.1:0-4628 GCA_043757735.1 Burkholderiaceae bacterium | reverse complement strand
ACTGTGTCGTTGGCGCGCGTGCGCGGATCGGCGCGCAATGCTTTCTGAGCGACGGCGCCCAGGTCGGCGCCGATACCCACCTGTTCGCACGCGTGGTCATTTATCCCGACTGCACGATTGGCGAGCGCGGTCTCGTTCACGCCGGAACGGTCATCGGCGCCGACGGTTTCGGGTTCGCTCGCGAGGGGCCGGTCTGGTCGAAGATCGCGCAACTGGGGCGGGCCATCATCGGTGACGACGTCGAGATCGGCGCCAACTGCACCATCGATCGCGGTGCGCTTGACGACACCGTGATCGGCGATGGCTGCAAGCTCGACAACCAGATCCAGGTCGGACACAACGTGCGGATCGGCAAGCACACCGCTATCGCGGGCTGTGTCGGCATCGCCGGCAGTGCGGTCATCGGCGACCGATGCATGATCGGCGGCGGTGCCGGCATTCTTGGGCATCTCAGCGTCTGCGATGACGCAGTCATTTCGGCGATGAGCCTGGTCACTCGCTCGGTCAGGCAACCCGGTCTGCACACCGGGGTGTTTCCACTGATGGCAAATGCCGATTGGGAGCGTGCGGCCGTCGCGCTCAAGCACCTTCCTGCGCTGCGCGAGCGAGTCCGGCGTCTGGAGCACAACAACCCGGGCGCGGTGGAGACACTATCGCCGGACCAGCCAACACCGAACGATCCCAAGGAAACCTCATGAGCGTGCTCGATGTCCGGGCCATCCTCGATCTGCTGCCGCATCGCTACCCGTTCCTGCTGGTCGATCGCGTGCTCGAGATCGAGTCGGGCAAGCGGATCGTCGCGTTGAAGAACGTGACCATCAATGAACCTTTCTTCGTCGGGCATTTTCCGCATCTGCCGGTCATGCCCGGTGTCCTGCAGATCGAGGCTCTGGCGCAGGCCGCCGGCATCCTGTCGTTCCAGACCATGGGGCGCAAGTCTGACGATCGATCGGTCTACTATTTCGTCGGCATCGACAACGCCCGCTTCAAGCGGCCGGTGGTGCCCGGTGATCAATTGCGGCTCGAAGTCGAAATCGTACGGGTTGCGCGGTCGCTCTGGAAGTACTCCGGCCGAGCGCTGGTCGATGGCCAGATTGCGGCACAGGCCGATCTGATGTGCACGCTTCGCGACATTGAACCGGTGGCCGGCGCCACGCCATGAGTCGGATTCATCCCACCGCACAGATCGCGCCGGGCGCTGCGCTCGATTCGAGCGTCGTGGTCGGGGCGTTCAGCGTCATCGGGCCGAATGTCCAGATCGATGCAGGCACCGAGATCGGCCCGCATGTGGTGGTTGACGGGCTCACCACCCTGGGCCGCGACAATCGCGTGTTCCAGTTCGCATCGGTCGGTGCGCCGCCCCAGGACAAAAAGTACCGTGGTGAACCGACCTGTCTGCAGATCGGCCATCGCAACACCATCCGGGAGTGCGTGACGCTCAATCGTGGCACGGTGCAGGATCGGGGCGTCACCCAGATCGGCGACGACAACTGGATCATGGCCTACGTCCACGTGGCCCATGATTGCGTGGTCGGCAACAACACGATCTTCGCCAACAGCACCAACTTGGGCGGTCATGTCGAGATCGGCGACTGGGTCGTGCTGGGCGGCGCGTCGGGCATTCATCAGTTCTGCAAGATCGGCGCACATGCAATGACCGCCGTCGGATCGGTCGTGCTGCACGATGTGCCGCCATTCGTGATGGTTTCAGGCAATACCGCGCAGGCGCATGGGATCAACACCGAGGGCCTGCGCCGGCGCGGCTATTCTGCCGAGCGCATCAGTGCGATCCGCCGTGCTTATCGCGTGCTCTACAAGGATGGCCTGGGTCTGGCAGACGCGCGCACCGCGCTGGGCGCTGATCGATCGACCGCGCTCGACCCCAGCGGCGAAGCGTCGGCCGATCTCGACGCCCTGGTTGCCTTCCTGGATCGTGTCACCCGCGGCATCGTTCGCTGAACCGCGATGAGCCCGCATCTGCCTGTTGCGGTCGTCGCGGCCGAGGCCTCCGGTGACCTGCTGGCGGCGAGCGTGCTCGACGGCCTGGCCATGAAGTGCTCGCCCGATCGCCCGCTGAAGGCGGCCGGGATCGGTGGGCCGCGCATGGATCGAACGGGCTTCGAGTCCTGGTGGTCGATCGACGAGTTGTCGGTGAGCGGCTATGCCGAAGTGCTGCGCCAGTATCCACGGCTGCGCCGCCTGCGCCGCGATCTGCGCGAGCGGGTGCTGGCCTGGCGGCCGGCCCTGTTCCTGGGTGTCGATGCACCTGACTTCAATCTCGATCTGGAGCTCGCGCTGCGGCGCCAGGGGGTACGAACTGCGCACTTCATCGGCCCCTCCGTGTGGGCCTGGCGGCGTGAGCGCCTGCTGAAAATCCGCGAGGCGGTCGACCACATGCTGCTGGTTTTCCCGTTCGAGCCTGCGCTCTATCAGGCGGCCGGTATTCCCGCCACCTACGTCGGGCACCCGCTGGCCGATGTCATTCCCGAACAGGTCGATCGCGCGCAAGCCAGGCAGGCACTCGATCTGCCACCCGATGGCGCGGTGATCGCGCTGCTGCCGGGCAGCCGGGCCGGCGAATTGCGCCACATGGCCGCCGAGTTCGTCGCAACTGCCGACTGGCTGGCAACGCGGCGTGGCGGATTGACCTTCGTGCTTCCGGCGGCGGGCGCCCGGCAGTACGAAACCTTGCGTGAACTGCTCGCGGGTGATCGGCATGCAGCCGCGATCGTCCTTACCGAGGGGCGCTCGCACGAAGCGCTGGCTGCCTGCGATGTGGCGCTCGTGGCGAGCGGTACGGCGACGCTGGAGACCGCGCTCTTCAAACGTCCCATGGTGATCGCCTACCGGATGCCTGCGCTCAACTACCTGATCATGCGCAAAATGGGCTATCTGCCCTGGATCGGGCTGCCGAACATTCTCTGCAATGAAAGCGTCGTGCCCGAGTTCATTCAGGGGGCCGCCCGTGCAGATGCCATGGGCCAGGCCCTGCTTGCCCAACTCGACGATCCCGGCCTGCGTGAGCGCATCGCCGGTCGTTTCGACGATCTGCACGGCCAGCTGCGACGCGGCTGCGCGGAGCGCGCCGCGCAAGTGCTGTTCGAACTCGCCGAAGGGCCTCGCTGACATGGTTCGCCATGCCGGTCGTGCGCGGGCCGAAGGCCAGCCGAGCCTGCTCGCGCCTGACCTGAGCGTGGTCTGTGGTGTCGATGAGGCCGGACGCGGCCCGCTTGCCGGTGCGGTCTACGCGGCCGCGGTGGTGCTCGATCCGGCGCGCCCGATTTCCGGGCTGCGCGATTCCAAGCAGCTCACTGCGCGGCGCAGGGTGCTGCTGGCAGCCGAGATTCGCCAGCATGCGCTGGCCTGGGCGGTCGCGCAGGCCAGCGTGGCTGAAATCGACGAATTGAATATCCTGCAGGCCAGTCTGCTGGCGATGCGCCGTGCGGTTATGGCGCTGACGCTCGCGCCCACCCTGGCGAGGGTCGATGGCAATCAGGCGCCGCGTCTGGACTGCACGGTCGAGACGCTGATCGGAGGCGACGCGCTCGACCCCGCGATCTCCGCCGCGTCGATCCTCGCCAAGACCGATCGTGACGCCGCCATGCTCGATCTGCACGCAGCGTATCCCGACTATCATTTCGACCGCCACAAAGGCTATCCGTCAGCGCTGCACCTGGAGGTCCTGCGACGGCTCGGGCCCTGTGAGCACCATCGGCGCAGTTACGCCCCGGTGCGTGCAGCGCTGCTGGCGCTGGGCGGCTGCCGCGGTGCCGATGCAGCTGCGCTTGTTGTCGCCTCGTCATGAGCCGCAAGATCAGTTCGCGCGAGAACCCGGCCTTCAGGCAGCTGCTGCGGGTCACGGCATCGGCGCGAGAGCGGCGTCAGCTGGGGGTGAGTTTCATCGAGGGCATTCATCTGTGCCAGAGCTACCTGTCGCGCCACGGCGTGCCGAGGCAGGTGGTGCACACTGCCACCGCGCTGGCCGATCCCGAGGTGCGCGAGCTGGTCGCAGCGGCTCTGGCTGGCGACGTCGGGCCACTCGAAGCCGGCCGCGAGGCTCTGACGGGCGGGCGCAGCCTGGAGCTCGCCTTCGGACTGTTCGGCGAGCTGAGCCAGGTCGAACACGGAACTGGCATTGCCTACGTCATCGACACGCCGGCCAGCCAGCTGCCGGCGGCGATCGATGTCGATGCAGTCTATCTCGATGGCCTGCAGGACCCGGGCAACGTCGGCACGATCCTGCGAACCTGCGCGGCCGTGGGCATCGCACATGTGATCACTGCGCCGGGTACCGCCTGGTGCTGGTCCCCCAAGGTGCTGCGCGCCGGCATGGGAGCGCACTTCGCGCTCGAAATTCACGAGTCTGTTGCCTGGGCCGACCTGCAGACGCGGCTGCAAATGCCGGTGCTGGCTACCGCGCCACAGGCCCAGCACTCGATCTGGCAGGCCGATCTGGCGCGGCCCTGCTTATGGCTGTTCGGGTCGGAGGGCAGCGGGCTCGATCCTGAGCGGCAAGGCGCACAGCTGCAGTGGGTCAGCATTCCGCAGCACAGCGCGGTCGAGTCCTTGAATGTCGCGGTTGCCGCCGCGGTGTGCCTTTTCGAGCAGCTGCGCCAGCGACGCGGGCC
>JAYVOV010000474.1:0-4642 GCA_043757735.1 Burkholderiaceae bacterium | reverse complement strand
GTGACGCACAACTGCTCGCCAGTCTTGCGGGAGCGCTGCTCGCCGGGGCCACGCCGGCAGACCTCGTCCACCAGACCTCGGTGCTGCCGATGCTCGCCAGCGCTGGCACAGGCCGCTATCAGGCTCGCCAGCTGGTTGATTCCGCGCGCCGGCTGCTGATCCCGGCCACCGCTTTCATCAGTGCGCCCCCGGTCAAGCCTGGGGGCGGGGCGGCACCGCTGCCGCTGGAGCCCGCTGAAATCGACATCGTCCGTCTTACCCGGTGTCTGCAACCCATGACCCTGTCGGCGCAGGTGCAGGGGCATATCGTGCGTAGTCAGGCACTGCTCTTTCCCGAACTCGGGTTGCAGCTGGTGGTCGCTGCCTATCCTCTGCGGGCACGCACCCATATCGAGGCCTGGCTCGCTCATGCGGTCTGGCAATGCGCGCAACCGGCGCAGGGCAAGCGCACCACCATCGCGCTGGCCAGCAACGGATTCACCACGGTCGATTTCAACGACGGCGAAGCCGCGCTCGCGCATGCGCTGACGCTCTGGCAGCGCTGTGGTGAAGCGCCCTTGCCCTTGTTTGCGGACGCCTGGCTGGCGGCGCGCAAGCACGACGGCCCAGATCTATCCGAAGAACTCCTCGATGCCATCGAGACGGCTCTGCAGGGCGATGATCAGCAGCGCGGTGCGGCACTTAGCCGGCCCTGGGCGGGCGCGCTGTACCGTGGTTCGGTGCCCGATTTCGGCGCCGTGGTGCAGGCGTCCCGCGAGGCCTATGAACCCATCTTCAGCCAGTGTTCCTGAGGAGAGCGCCGGCATGAACGCAGTTACAGCGTCAACGCTGCCGGACGCAGATTCGCTGCCGGACGCAGATTCGCTCCCGGAGTCAGATTCGTTGCCGGGCACCGGTCCGCTGGCTGGCCACCCGGTCATGGCACCGGGCATCCTGCAGGGCGTGCAGCTGCTCGAGGCCGATGCCGGCACCGGCAAGACCTGGACCCTGTCCGGCCTCGTCCTGCGGGCGCTGGTCGAGCGCGAGCTGGGAATTGATCAGATCCTGGTGGTCACGTTCACCATTCCAGCGACCGCCGAACTGGCGCGCCGAATCCGTGAACGCATCGACCAGCTGGCCCTGGCACTGGCAGACCGGATTGCCGAGCGGCCCAGTGCTGTCGACGACATATTTTGCGCGCAGTACGCGGCGAGCCTTGCCGATCCTGTGAAGGCGCTGGCGCGGCTGCGCCTGGCCCGCGCGCAGATCGACGAGAGCTCGGTGCGCACCATTCATGGCTTCTGTCAGCGCGTGATCACCGAACACGCCTTGTCGATCGGCGAGGCGCGCGGCCTCAAGCCGCAGGCGAACACGCTGGTTTTTCACCAGCGGCTGGCGGCTCGCTGGTGGCGTGAGAATCTGCTCGATGCCGACGAAGATCTTCTCGCACCCATTCGCCTTGGCGGGCTGACGCCCGAGTCGCTGGCCGGCATGCTGGCCGCCATCTCGGCACAACCGTCGCTGCAGCTGCGTGGTGGTGTGGCCGATTGGCGGCAAGCGGTGCGGCGCTACTCAGCGCTGCGCCGAGACCTGGCGCATTGCCTGACCGAAACAGACGCCGCGCAGCGCCTGATGGACTGGCTCGACGGCCCGAGCGGCATCAGCAAGAGCAAGTTCAAGAGCAATACCCGCGCAACCCGAATGGCCGCCTTGCGGCGCTTCTCGAGTTGGGAGGGGCCGCTCAAATCGGCCCCGGACGCGAAGAATATGCTCGATGCGCTGCAGCGGTTTTCGAGCAGTGGTTTGCGCGACATCGGGGCTACCCGTGATCCCGGCATTGCCGTCATCGATGTGTGTGAAGACCTGCACGCGCTGCACGATCTGCCGCAGCAGATCGGTGGCTGGCTGGCCGCTGAAATCTGGCAGCAGACCGCTGACCTGCGTCTGCAAGTTCGGCGCGAAGCAGGCGCGATCGGCTTCGATGATCTGCTCGGGCTGGTCCACCGGGCGTTGATCGAGCCCGAACACGGCAACCGTCTCGCAGCCGATCTCCGTG
This sequence comes from Burkholderiaceae bacterium, assembly GCA_043757735.1. Classification (GTDB taxonomy): domain Bacteria; phylum Pseudomonadota; class Gammaproteobacteria; order Burkholderiales; family Burkholderiaceae_E; genus Quisquiliibacterium. The sequence goes on along the minus strand of JAYVOV010000474.1, from coordinate 2,607 downwards.
AGCGCTACCCGCTCGCACTTATCGATGAATGCCAGGATACCGACCCGCTGCAATGGGAAATCTTCCGGCGCATCTATCTGCCCGACGGCAGCCCGGACGCCAGCGGGGCAATGGTCCTGGTGGGTGACCCGAAGCAGGCTATCTACGCGTTCCGAGGCGCCGACATCTTTGCCTACCTCGACGCCAGAACGGTGGTCACCCAGCGCCATGCGCTGTCTGAAAACCAGCGTTCCACCGGCGCCCTCGTCGCGGCCGTCAATGCAGTTTTTTCGGTGCCGGCGCCCTTTCTGATTCCAGAAATTGAATTCGCGCCGGCCGCGGTCGGTCGTCGGGTGCGTGAGACCTTCACACCTGGACCGCTGGACCATCACGCGGCGATGGTTTTCGTGCGGCTGCAGGCTGGGCGCAAAGACGCGCTCCTGCCTCGTGCGCTGGCGCGCGAGCGCTCGCTCGACGCCATGACAGCTGAAATTGCCAGGCTCCTGAACTCGGCGTCGTGCATCAATGATCGTGCCCTGCGTGCAGGCGACATGGCGGTGCTCGTCAACACGCACTTCGAAGCCTCCGTGGTCAAAGCGCGGCTGGCTCGCCAAGGCATCGGCGCCGCCGAGATCTCGCGCGCCAGCGTGCTCGAGGGCAGCGAGTGCGATGACCTCCTGCGTTGGTTTGCCGCCATCGCCGACCCCGCCGACGCCGGCAAAATGGTCAGCGCCCTGGCCACTGGCCTGGCCGGTGGTACTGCCGACAGCGTGCGGGCATGCGTGGCGGAGCCGGCGCGCTGGGCGCTCGAGGTCGAGCGGTTCGCGCAGGCGCGCCAGACCTGGCTGCGGCAGGGCCCGCATGCGGCCTTGCGGCCCTTGTTTGATTCGCTGGCCAGCGGGTCGCGTCTGGGGTCACTCAAGGATGGCGATCGTCGTCTGACCAATCTGGCCCACCTGCTCGACCTGCTCGCGACCGCAGAAGAGGCACGGCAGGGCCCGAAGGCTGCGCTGCGCTGGCTGCTGCGTCTGCGCGCCGATCCCGGACAGATCGCGTCGGAGCTTCTCGAGCTGCGCCTCGAGAGCAACGAAGATCTCGTGCGGATCGTCACGATCCACAAAAGCAAGGGCCTGGAGTATCCCTTCGTGTTCCTGCCCTTCGCCTGGGCCGGCAAGGCGTTCAAGTCGAGCGCGCCCCTGCGCTATCACGAGCCCGCAGCCTCTGGCGAAGGCTGGCAGGGCATCCTCGACTTCGATGCGCAAGCGCCACCCGGTGCGCTGGCTCAGGCCGCGCGCGAAGCGCATTCCGAGGCCGCACGAGTGCTCTATGTGGCGCTCACCAGGGCACGCTTTCGCTGCTATGTTTTTTGGGGGGCGGCCCCGGGCGCGCAGTTCACCCCGTTGGCCTGGCTGTTGAACGGGCTCGATCCGGCTCAGCAGAAGTCCTGGGCGCGCACCAGCAAAGCCGCGCCTGCGCTGGCAGATGCTGCGGTCGGACGCGGGCTCGAATCCCTGCTCGAACGGGTAAGCAGCGGGCCGGCCAGTGGGCCGATGGCGGCTATCTGCGTTGCTGACGCGAGAGCGATGGCCCAGACGGCCCAGGTGGCCCAGACGGCACAGATGGCCGAGACGGCACAGATGGCCCAGATCGTCCCGCAGGCGCCAGGCGATCCGGCCGCGGCCGCACTCGATTTAACCGTGCGCCGGCTGCGTCGACGGGTGCCGGTCTCACGTGTGAGTCTGAGCTTCACAGGCCTGGCAGCCCGACTCGGGGATTGCGTCGAGGAGGGTGCGCGTCTGCCCGACGCAGCGCTGCCACGCCGCGATGCCCTGGTGCTGCCAGATCGCGATGATGTCGCTTCTGCGGGTTTGCCGCCTGCGGAGCCGCCGCCCGCTGAGTTCTATCCCGGCGCTGGAGCGCAGGAAATCCGCTACCGTTTTCCGGCCGGCGCACGAGCAGGAACCTGTCTTCACAAAGTGCTCGAATCGATCGATCTGGCCGCACCGTTCGATTCCCGCCATGTGGCGCGATGTCTGGCCGAAACGGGTTTCGATGTCGCAATGGCCCCGGAAGTTTCGAACTGGCTTGCAGATGTTCTGGCCACGCCGTTGCCGGGTCTGGCGGGCAAGCCAATCCATCTCGGCGCGATCCCGCCCGCCCGCAGGGTGAGCGAACTCGAGTTTCTCCTGCCCGCAAGGCAGCTCGATATCCAGGCGCTGATCGATGCCGTCGCGAGCGAGTTTTCACTCGACCTTCGGGCGGCCGCAAGTGCCTGCGACGGATTCCTGCGCGGCTTCATCGACCTGGTATTCGAGGCACAAGGCCGCTGGTGGATTCTCGACTGGAAGAGCAACCACCTCGGCGACCATCCCGCCTTCTACCGCCCGTCGCGCCTGCAGCAGTCGATGGCCGAGCACGCCTACTGCCTGCAGTTCTGCCTGTACTCGCTGGCCTTGCACCGCCTGTTGTCGGTCCGCCTGCCCGACTACTCGCCGGCACGGCACTTTGGCGGCGTGTTTTATGTCTATCTCCGTGGTGTGCCACCGGGTGGCCCAGCTGACGCTCCCGCTGGGCAGCCGGCAGCCTCCGGCGTCTACTCGGCCAGACCGTCCGATGAACTGCTCGCGC
>JAYVOV010000473.1:0-4659 GCA_043757735.1 Burkholderiaceae bacterium | reverse complement strand
AGCGACTGGGCGTGAGTCGTGCGCCGCTGCGCGAGGCGCTGCGCATGCTCGAGACCCGCGGCATGGTGACGATCACGCCGCAGCGCGGCGCGCGCGTAACGCTACCGTCAACCGAAGAACTGATGCACCTGTTCGAGATCCGCGCGGTGCTGGCCGGATTGGGCGCGCGCGAGCTTGCGCGTCGCTGGGACGCGACGCTCGACGCGGCGCTTGCGCCGTTCCTCGAGACTCTCGAACGCAGTGTCGACGACGCGCAGGCCTATGCGCAGGCCAGCGCGGCGCTGGCGCTCGAGATCTCAAAGGGCTCCGGCAATCCGAAGCTTGCCGAGATGATGGCTTCGTTCGCGATGCAGATTGGCCGCTACACGCGGCTCGGACTGTCGGCCCCCGATCGCCGCGAGCGTTCGATTCGAACCTGGCGGCGGGTCTTCGAGGCTTTGCGCAATCGCGATGCAGAAGTGGCCGAGACGCTGTCCCGGCGCCTGGCGACCGAAAACCGCGATAGCGCGCTGCGAACGATCGCCGAACGTGCTGTCGTCGAGGCGGTGAAGGCCGCGCCTTCGCCGATCCGCCGCACCGCCTGACCCCGACCCTGACCCCGACCCCGACCCCGACTTTTTTCTCGAGGAGTCACCGACATGCCCGCTCTGCCTGAACCCTACGAGCACCCCTCGGTCTGGCGCGGATCCGAGATGGCCCGGCGCGACGATTGGATCTTGCGGCTGGATGCTGAAGACCTCGTCGAGATCGACGCGGCACTCGGCTCCGTGAAGGCCCGTGGCCTGGCGATCCCCGGCATGACGCGGGCCGACTTCGTCGTGCCCCGCGCGGCCGCGAAAATGGCTGCAATCCGTGCGCAACTGGAGACCGGCCGGGGTTTTGCGCTGCTGCGTGGACTGCCGATGGCGCGCTACTCGAAGGCCGACGCGGCGCTCGTCTACTGGGGCCTTGGCGCGCAGCTCGGCCCCGGGTTTGCGCAAAATGCACAAGGCGACATGCTCGGTCATGTGCGCGATCTCGGCGCCGACTGGCGCATCGATATGCGCGCCCGCGGTTACCAGACGCGCCTGCACCTGCCGTTTCACAACGACTCGACCGACGTCGTCGCTCTGTTGTGCCTGCAGCATGCGAAGTCGGGAGGTGCTTCGCGCGTGGTCAGTTCGAGCGCGATTCACAACGCGTTCCTCGAGCGCCGCCCCGACCTGTGGGCGGTGATGAGCGAGACCTTCTACGTCGATCGCCGCGACGAGGAGAGCGCAGATCAGAAGCCGTACTACACGACGCCGTGCTTCACGCGCTTCGATGGCCGGCTGTTCGTGCGCTACAACCGCACCTTCATCGAGTCGGCGCAGCGATTCCCCGATGTGCCGCGGCTGACTGCCGCGCAGCGTGAGGCGCTCGACCTGATGGATACGCTGTGCAACGACCCGGCGTTCTATCTCGATATGCAGTTCGAGCCCGGCGATATGCAGTTTCTGTGCAACTACACCGTGCTGCATTCTCGAAGCGAATACGAAGACTGGCCCGAGCCCGATCGCAAGCGGCATCTGCTGCGGCTGTGGCTGCGCACGTCGGGTTTTTCGCGTCTGCCGCCCGCCTTCGCGGACCGTAACGAGGATATGGTCGTGTGGCAGAAGACGCCACGCGCGCCGGTCTTCGATCATGCCGAGATTGCTGCCGAGCTGGCCCACTGAATGACCGAGGGCCGCATCGAGACGGCCTGCTCAACCCAGAGGAGACGCCTATGTTTGATCGAATTCGCGCGCGGATCGCACGCCTGGTCGTGTGCGCGCTGCCACTGCTGGCGGCCGGCCACGCAGTGGCCCAGGATGTTTTCCCGAATCGACCGATCCGCCTTGTAGTACCGTTCGCCCCCGGCGGGGAGACCGACATCTTCGCGCGAGCTCTGTCGGTCAGGCTCGGGGAGGTGCTCGGCCAGCCGATCGTTGTCGACAACCGCGCGGGCGCGACCGGCATCGTGGGCTCGGATCTGGTCGCCAGGAGCACGCCTGACGGCTACACGCTGATCTTCGGCACCGCGGCCACCCATGCACTGAACCTGGCGGTGTTCAAGAGCCTGCCCTACCACCCGCTGAAGGATTTCGAGCCGATTGCCTTCGTCGGTTCGGTGCCGATCGTGCTGTTCGCGCATCCATCGATGCCGGCCCAGCGCAAGGATTTCATCGAGCTGCTGAAAGCCAATCCCGGCAAGTATTCGTACGGAGCGGCCGGCAGCAGCACGAGCCACCTCGGCGTGGTGATGTTCATGAACGCCGCGGGCGTCCAGGCGGTGCATGTGCCGTATAAGGGCTCTGGCCCGGCTCTGCAGGATCTGGCCGGCGGCCAGGTCCAGTTCGTGGCCGCATCGATCGGTGTCGGCGCTCCCTTGCTGCAGGCCGGCAAGGTGCGGGCGATCGGTGTGATGGCTGAGAAGCGGCTCAACGTTGCGCCCGACCTGCCCACCTTCATCGAGTCGGGCATGCCCGATCTAGTGGCGGGCACCTGGAATGTCGTGATGGCGCCCCGCGGCACGCCCAAGCCGATTGTCGACCGTTTGAATGCGGCCCTGAACCAGGTGCTGCGCGAACCAGCGATCCGCACGAAGCTCGACAGCTACGGCATCACGCCGATCAGCGACTCGACGCCTGCCAGAACGGCCGCATGGATCGACAGCGAAATCGCGCGCTGGTCGACAGCCTTCAAGCTGTCGGGTGCGCAGCAGGAATGACCAGCCCCGGCTGCGGCCAGCGCCGATAGCGTCCATACAAGGAGACAAACCCATGAGTGCAATGATCAACGCTGTTTACGAACTGGACGAGCTGCCGTTGTACGACAATGCCCAATCCTGGTACGGCCCGCAGATGGCCGGCCTTGACGATTGGGTCCACACATTCAGCGCTGGCGAACTCGCCGACATAGACAGCGCGCTCGCCATCGCCGAAGCGAGCGGACGCGACATCATCGACATCACCCGAGCGCATTTCCCGCTGTCGGCAACCACCCGCGCGCTGCTCGATCGCGCGCGCGCCGACGTGCTTCATGGCCGCGGCTTCATGGTGATGCGCGGTATGCCGGTCGGGCGCTACACGCTGCAGCAGTCCGCGCTTGCCTACTGGGGACTGGGGCTCTATCTGGGCGAAGCGGTGTCGCAGAACGGCAAGGGCCATGTGCTCGGCCATGTAACGAATCTCGGCCTGAACTATTCAGATCCCGAGGTCCGCGGTTACCAGACCACCGCGCGCCTCAAATACCACGCGGATTCCTCCGACATCGTGTCGCTGCTGTGTCTGCGCACCGGCCGCAGCGGCGGCCTGTCGTCGATCGTCAGTTCAACTACGCTCTGGAACGAACTGGTTCGCCGCCGGCCCGATCATGCGCGCGTGCTGATGAACCCGCTCTACTACACCCGCTGGGGCGAGATCCCGGCTGGCCGCAAGCCCTGGTCCGAGATCGCGGCGTTCTCTCCCTGGGCCGACCGGATGATCGCCACCTATGTGCGCAGCGCGATCGAGAAGTCGCAGCGGATGCCTGAGGTGCCCCGGCTGTCGGCCCTGCAATTAGCGGCCATGGACCATCTCGATGCGCTTGCCGCCGACCCGGCACTGCACCTCGACATGGCCTTCGAGCCCGGCGACATCCAGGTCGTTTGCAACCACTCGATCCTCCACTCGCGGACCGCGTACGAGGACTGGCCCGAGCCACTGCGGCGTCGTCATCTGCTGCGGCTGTGGCTGGCCTGTGCGGACGGCCCGGCGCTGCCGCCGTTCATGACTCAGGACATGCAGGGACGAACCGACAGCGGCCGTCCCGACGGCATTCGCGTACCGGGCGTGCCGCTGATCGCGCCGCTGCAGGCGGCCTGACGGTGCGCATGGTCGTGAAACAACGGGTCGCCCTGGTCGCCTTGGTCGCGCTTGTCGTGGCAGCGTTTGTTGTTGCGCCCGCCCGCGCTCAGGCGCCAGCCTGGCCGACCAAGCCGATCCGGGTCGTCGTGCCTTATCCGGTAGGCGGTGCGGTCGACGTGATGACCCGGCTGGTCACCGCGCACATGCAGATCACGCTCGGTCAGCCGATCGTCATCGAGAATCGACCCGGCGCCAATGCGAACCTCGGCCCGGACCATGTCTCCAAGTCAGCACCTGACGGCTATACCGTGCTGGCGAGCGCGACCTACCTGATAGCCAATCCTCTGGTCGAGACGAATCTGCGTTGGGCACCCAAGGACTTCACACCGGTCGCGCGCTTCACTGTCGCACCGAATCTGCTGATCGTGCCGACCAGTTCACCTTACCAGTCGGTGCAGTCGCTGGTGGCGGCCGCGAAAGCACGCCCGGGTGCCCTGAACTACGGAGAAGCAGGGCCCGGCGCACCCCAGACAATGGCGATCGAGATGCTGAAGGCGGTTGCCGGTATCGAGATGCAGAACGTCACTTACAAAGGATCGCCACCGGTCATCCTGGATCTCATCAACAACACCTTGTCGATGACGGTATTGCCCCTGAATGTCGCCATAGGCGCGATCAACGCCGGCCGGATCCGCGCGCTTGCCAGTACGAGCAATCGCCGCTCGGCACTGCTGCCTGACGTGCCGACGATGGGCGAGGCCGGATATCCGGAAGTGACAGTGGTCAGCTGGTATGGTTTCCATCTGCCGGCCGG
>JAYVOV010000472.1:0-17688 GCA_043757735.1 Burkholderiaceae bacterium | reverse complement strand
GTTCTCGGCTTTTTTGGCCCTGAGCCTGACGCCGGCGCTGTGCGCGACCCTGCTCAAGCCGGTCGCGCCCGGCCAGCACACCCGGCGCGGGCCCTTCGCCTGGTTCAATCGGGGCTTTCGCAGCGCCACCTCGGGCACCGGCAGGCTGGTGGGCGGCGCACTGCGCCGGGTGTGGATCTGGCTGGTCGTCTACGTCGCGCTGGTGATCGCCTGCGGCATGCTGTTCGTGCGCATGCCCTCGTCGTTTCTGCCCAACGAAGACCAGGGATACATCATCGCCAACATCCAGCTGCCGCCGGGGGCTACTGCAAACCGCACGCTGGAAGTGATCCGCAAGGTCGAGGACTTCTTCCTGAAGCAGCCCGAAGTCGCGCAGATGGTCGGCGTGGTCGGCTTCAGCTTTTCCGGCGTCGGCCAGAATGCCGCGCTGGCCTTCGTCACCTTCAAGCCCTGGGACGAACGCACCGGGCCGCAAAGTTCCGCACAGGCTATCGCCGGTCGAGCGTTCGGCGCGCTGATGTCGGTCAAGGACGCGTTCATTTTCGCGGTCAGCCCACCGCCCATTCCTGAACTGGGCAGCGCAACCGGCTTCAATTTTCGCCTGCAGGACCGTGGCGGTGCTGGTCGCGAAACCCTGCTGGCCGCCCGCAATCAGCTGCTCGGCATGGCTGGCAAAAGCAAGATCGTGGCCGGGGTGCGCCCGGACGGCCTGGAAGACGCGCCGCAATTGCGGGTCGACATCGACCGCGACAAGGCGGCCGCGCTGGGGGTGGGGTTCGATGCGATCGGCGGCACGCTGTCGACCGCGCTGGGCTCGACCTACGTGAACGATTTCCCGAACGCCGGGCGTCTGCAGCGGGTGATCGTGCAGGCCGACCCCAGTCGACGTATGCAGCCGGAAGATCTGCTGCAGCTCACGGTGCAAAACGCACAGGGCCGGGCGGTGCCGTTCTCCGCGTTTGCCACCACCAGTTGGACCAGCGGTGCGATGCAGGCGATTCGATTCAACGGTTACCCCGCCATGCGCATTGCCGGCGATGCGGCACCGGGCTTCAGCACCGGCGACGCCCTGATGGAGATGGAACGGCTGGCATCCCAACTGCCACCCGGCATCACCTTCGAATGGACGGGTCTGTCGCGCGAAGAAAAACGCTCGGGCAGCAAGGCGCCTCTGCTGCTCGGGTTTTCGCTGCTCGCGGCATTCCTGTGCCTGGCGGCCCTCTATGAAAGCTGGTCGATACCGCTCGCGGTGCTGCTGGCGGTGCCGCTGGGCGTGATCGGTGCGGTCGCGGCGGCGATGCTGCGCGGCTACCCCAACGACGTCTACTTCACCGTCGGCCTGGTGACCATCATCGGTTTGTCGGCCAAGAACGCCATCCTGATCATCGAGTTCGCGCGCGAGCTGCAGCATCAGGGCATGGGGCTCGTCGAAGCCACCCTGCAGGCAGTCAACTTGCGCATGCGCCCGATCGTCATGACCTCGCTCGCATTCCTGATGGGTGTGTTGCCCCTCGCGCTCGCCACCGGCGCCGGTTCGGCCGGGCAGCGCGCAATCGGCAGCGGTGTGATCGGCGGCGTGATCACGGCTACCGTACTGGCCCTGCTGCTGGTGCCGGTGTTTTTCGTCGCAATCCGGCGGGTCTTCAAAGGTCGCCGGCCGCGTGCCGACCAGACAACTGAACAGACGCCGGACCCGGCAGCCGATCGACCACCGGTTGCCGCCAGCGGCAGCGCGGGGGAAGCCTGACATGCGCCGGATCGCACTGTTCACCTTCGCCCTGAGCCTGGGCCTGGGCTTGTCCGCCTGCTCGCATGTGCCCCCCTACGAACGCCCCGTCGCGCCGGTCGCCGAGCGGTTTCCGGGTGCCGCCGGCGCCGCCATTCAGGTGCCCGATGAACCGGCCAACGAGATCGCCTGGCGCCGCTTCTTTGCCGACGAGCGCCTGGTGTCGCTGATCGAACTCGGTCTGGTCAACAACCGCGATCTGCGTGTCGCCATACTGGCGATCGAGCGCGCGCGCGCCGCCTACCAGATCCAGCGTGCCGATCTGCTGCCCTCCTTGAACGGCACGACCCAGCATCTGCAACAGCGGGTGGCCGGCGCCGCCACACCGTCCGGCGCGAGCTTCATCAACAGGTACTACCAGGTCGGGCTGGCCAGCACCGCCTATGAGCTGGACTTCTTCGGCAGAGTCCGTGCGCTCAACGAGGCCGCACTCGGCACCTACCTCGCCACCGAAGAGGCCCGTCGCAATACCCAGATCGGCCTGGTGTCGGCGATCGCCAATACCTGGCTCAGCCTCCTGGCCGACGACGATCTGCTGCGCCTGGCACGCGACACGCTGGCCAGCCGGGCGTCGACAGTGAAGCTGGCCCGGATCCGGCTCGAGGGCGGTGTCGCACCTGAATCAGATCTGCAGCAGGCGATCACGCTGTTCGAGTCCGCACGCGCCACCGTCGCTCAGCTCAGCCGCGCCCGCGCACTCGATGAAAACGCGCTGGTGCTGCTGATCGGGCGGCCGCTGCCCGAGGGCGTCACCCGTGAAGTTTCACTCGGACAATCACCGAAACTGGCCGATGTGCCAGTCGGGCTGCCCTCCGATCTGCTGATCGCGCGCCCTGACATCCGTGGCGCCGAACAGAGCCTGATCGCCGCCAACGCCAACATCGGTGCGGCCCGCGCGGCCTTCTTTCCGCGGATCGCGCTCACCACCACGCTCGGCATCGCCAGCGGCGAACTGTCTGGTCTGTTCAGCTCGGGCAGCCAGGCCTGGAGCTTTATTCCGTCGGTGTCATTGCCGATCTTCGACGGCGGGCGCAACAAGGCCAATCTGGAGAGCTCGCAGGCAGCCCGTGACAGCGCCGTCGCCCAGTATGAAAAAACAATCCAGGTTGCGTTCCGGGAAGTGGCCGATTCGCTGGCCAGCCGCGACACCCTGAGCGAACAATTGCTCGCCCTGCAGGCCCAGGCCCGGGCCGAACAAGCGCGGGTGCGTCTGGCTGACATCCGTTATCGCGGTGGCGTCAGCACTTTCCTCGAGGTGCTCGACGCCCAGCGATCCCTGTTCGCGGTGCAGCAGACGGTCATCCAGATACAGCTCGCGCAGCTTCAAAATCAGGTGACGCTGTACAAGACCCTGGGCGGCGGCTGGCAGGATTAGGGCGTCGACTCACCCGCTCGAAGGCGTCGCGCCAGCGCTCTGCGTCGCCGCCGCAACAGCGCCATCCATCAGCGCGAGGGCGGCATCGATTTCCACCTCGCTGACCGTCAGCGCGGGCATCAGGCGAAGCAGCCGTGAAAAGCGTTCTCGAAGCCGATGATCTCGACGGCGCCGCCGCGGTTCAGCGAACCCCATTTGCGGGCCTGCTTGATCGCACCTTCGTTCGCTTCAGAACCACTGCTGGTCAGAAAGACCTTTTGCATGCCGCTGTGCTCGACGATGCGCTGCGCCAGGCGCATCGCCGGCTCATTGTGATAGGCCGGGCTCGGCGAGATCAGACGCGCAGATTGTTCAGTCAACGCGCGCGTGATCAGCGGCGGGCTGTGGCCCAGGCAATTGACCGCCCAGCCCTGGACGAAATCGAGGTATCGGCGGCCCTCGTTGTCCCACAACCAGGAGCCTTCGCCGCGAATAAAAACGAACTCGGGACGCGCGGTGATTTCCATCAGGGCATGCAGGGGGTACTCGCTGAAGTTCATCGATTTGCCTCAGGGGGTTGGCGCCCGTGCCGGGCGCCCATAAAAATCTGCAACGCTAAGAGGCAGCCGCCCCCAGCGACCCCGAATACCGGATTTCCTCCAGAGTGCGTCCGCCCATCGAAAACGTCTTGACCTGTTCAGGCTCGGGCGCCAGCCCGATGCTGCGGTAGAAGCGAAGTGCTCGCGGGTTGGCGGTGAGCACCCACAGCATCACCCGGTCGAACCCTCGCGCCCGCAATCGGCAGTGAGTCGCCGCCCAGAGCGCCTGCCCGACGCCGGTCGACCAGCATGACGGATGCGCATACAAGGACCAGATCTCGGCGGTAGCCGCAGCGCTGCCTGGGTCCCGGCTGTGGCCGAAAGCCGACCACCCTTCGACTACCCCCGCCTGTTCGCTGATGAGGATTTCCGGCACGCCGCGCGCGATGTATGCGCGCCAGCTCGCCTCTCGATGATCGATCGACAATCCGTCCAGGTACTCGTCAGACATCAGGCCCCGATAGGCAGCCTGCCAGCTTGCCACGTGGACCTCGGCGATCGGGCGCGCATCGGACAAGGTGGCGCCGCGAACCAGCCGTGAGGGGCAAAGCACTTGCGCTTGTACTGCCCGGAACCGGACGAACGGATGAGCCGCAAGACCCTGTGCTACTCGGACTCGTCGGCACCGCGTTCGCGATAGTCGCGATACGCGGCATCGCGTTCACTGAGCAGGCCGCTGACACTCGCGCCATCGCGGCGAAACCGCGACATGTAGGCCTTGCTCGGCTCGGTCTGGAACGCCAGCGCCTGGAGATCGGTGCCGGCGCGGATTGCCGCGCGCAGACCCATGATGTCCATCGCGCGATGAACGCTGCGCTTGTTGATCGCCGCCAGTTCGCTGGGCAGTCTGGCCACCCGCTCGGCGATCGCCAGCACTTCACGCTCCAGATGATCGGCGGCGAAGGCACGATTGGCCCAGCCTTTTTCAGCCGCTTCGCGGCCGCTGAGCGCATCGCCCGTCAGCATCGATTCCATGGCCTGCCGCATGCCCATTAACCAGGGATGAAACTGCATGTCGGGCGGGCTCATCAGCCGCACCGGCGGGTAACCGATCTGCGCATCTTCGGCGACGTAGACCAGGTCGCAGGCGGTGGCCAGTTCTGTGCCGCCCGCCAGACAGAAACCATGCACTTGCGCGATCACCGGCTTGGCCAGATCCCAGACCCGAAACCAGCCATCGACCACATGGCGCGACCATTGGCCCAGGCCACCTGCCGTGTGATACGGCTGATCGACGCGGTTGTCGGCAGAGAGGTCATAGCCCGAACAGAAGGCCGGGCCGGCGCCGCGAATGATGGTCACCCGGACGTCCGGATCACGGTCGTGGGCTTCGAGCGTGGCGAAGATTTCAGTGCGCAACAAGTTGTTCAGCGCGTTGCGCTTCTCCGGCCGATTTAGCGTGATCCGCCGCACACCGGGCAGCGGGGAGTCGAGCAGAATGTGGGTCAGGTCGTCCATCGATACGCCCGCTCAGTCTTTGCGGTTGAGATCGGGGGCGTGATGGCCAGGCATCGCGAGGCGGCTGTTCTTGGTGACCGCGAGGGCCGCTGTGGCGCCCTCGTGCGACATGATCTTATTGAGCACCGCCTTGCCGGCCAGCTCGAAGCTCTCGCGATGGTTGACCACGTACTCGCGCGACTCGCGGTACCTGGCGAGCATTCCATTCAACTCCGGGATGACGTAGCGGGCAACCATGCCCCAGCTGCGCAGCGTGTTTTCGCGGTTGGCCCAGTCGTGCACGAAGCCGATCAGCGTGCCAAAGCCCCCGGTGATGGGAATCAGCTTACGCACCACGTCGATCAGGTCGTCAGGCGTGCCGATGACAGACGCGGCGCCTGTCACGAACGCGGTTTCGTCGACCGCCTCGTCGGGTGTCTTGAAGAACTTGGAACCAGGACGCATGAGCGTGCCGTGGACGTATTCATTGTTCCAGTGCATCAGACCCGCGCCGGCTTCGCGTCGGGCCTGCTCTCGAGTCTCGGCGATGTGCCACGACAGCAGCACGCGCCAGTCTTTGCGGTCGACCGTATTGCCGTGCTTGCGGGCCGATTCTTCAGCAAAGCTCCACTGCGTGGCGAGCGCGGCCAGGCCCTCGGTGGAGGTGGACCCGATCGAGATGACGCCGGTGCCGTACTTGCCCGCCAGCGTCATGCCGGACGGACTGATCGTGGAGGCCACCGCCATTGGCAGCTTCTCCTGCAGCGGCAGCATCTGCAGCTTTGCATCTTTAATCGTGAACCAGTCGCTTTCGTGGGTGACCCTCTCTTCGCCCGCGAGCAGGCGCGTGATCACACCGAGCGCCTCGTCCTGACGATCGCGCTGGGTGAGCGGATTGATTCCCAGGTTGTAGGCATCCGACGGCAGCGCGCCCGGCCCCGACCCGAAAATGGCGCGACCGCCGGTCATGTGATCGAGCTGCACCATGCGCTGCGCCACATTGAACGGGTGGTGATAGGGCAGCGAAATCACGCCGGTGCCCAGCATGATGCGGTGGGTGTGCTCGCCGGCCGCCGCCAGGAACATCTCGGGCGACGCGATGGTCTCCCAGCCGGTGGAGTGGTGTTCGCCACACCAGAATTCATCGAAGCCGAGGCGATCGAGGTGGGTGGCAAACGCGATATCGTTGCGGTACTGCAGCATCGGATGCTCGCCGATCGGGTGATGGGGGGCGAGAAAAGCGCCAAAACGCATGCGAGTCATCGGGGTCTCCAAAAGGGGCGTGTGCGGTGCCCGTGCGGGCACCAGGATCGAGCGATTCTGTCAGGTTCGGCGTGGCTTCACCGCGCCGACAGGTGCAACTTGGAACTGGCACACGACGCAACCAGACCCTGCCGGATCGAGATCGCCCCGATACCCCTCCTTCTAAAGGTCAGCCGCGTACCGTGCCAGCATGTCTTCCTGGCTCTCCGCGGCGGCGGTGCTGCCTGTCTGGCTGCTGATCATCTGGCCCATGGTCGGCAGTTGTGAACGCTCGATCTGTACCGCCGGCTGCCAGAGCCTGGAGCGCATCAAGGCCTTGGCGCAGTGCAGATACGCTTCGGCGACGCTCACTTCGATCACGATCTTCGGCGGGTGCTTTTCGTTTGCGAACCGGGCCAGATGCGCGTCGAGCCGGGACAGCCGTGCCCTGCCATTGACGCGCAGGGTTTCATCGACGCCCGGGATCAGGAACAGCAGCCCCACGGCGCTGGTGGCGACGATGTTCTCGAGGGTGTCGAGGCGGTTGTTGCCAGGCGAATCCGGCACGAGCAACGTCCGCTCATCGAGCACCTGCACGAAGCCGGGCGCGCCCCCACGCGGCGACGCATCGGTCGCGCCGTCCTGGTTGCGGCTGGCGATGACCGCAAAGGGCGACAGCCCGATGAAGCGTACGCAATGCGCATCGAGCCTGGTCAATTGCTTCTTGAGCGCACGCTCTTTGGCGGCCGGGTAGAGGGCACGCAACTGCTCGACGGTTTCGATGATCATTAAAGTTTCCAGAAAGGCGCGCGCCAGGCGCGACTAGAATCAGCGCTGCGCGAGCGCAAGGGCCGCCCGCCAGATAAAGAAGCCATGAACCCAAGCCGAATTCGCCGCCAGATGCTGGCAGCCGCAAGCACACTGGCTATGCCATTGACGAGCCGCGCCCAAGAGTTCCCGACGCTCAAACCGATCAGGCTGGTCATACCGTTCGCGGTTGGCGGCAGCTCCGACGTGGTGGGTCGCATCATCGCCCAGAAGCTCGCCGAGATTCTGCAGCAGACCGTGGTGGTCGACAACCGCGCCGGCGCCGGCGGGATCATCGGCAGCGATGTGGTGGCGAAATCGCCGGCCGACGGCCACACGCTGCTGCTGGTCGAGGCACTGCATGTGATCAACCCCATTTTCACCCGTCGCATGCCCTTCGATGCGGTGAATGATTTTTTGCCAGTGGCCCTCAATGACCTCTTGAGCGGGCCGATCAATCTGCTGGTTGCCTCGATCGCCACGGTCTCGGCATTCGTGAAGTCGGGCAAGCTGCGCATGCTCGCCACTTCGGCGCCGACGCGGCATCCCGACTAGATGGGCAGCGCTGGGTACGGCTCGCGACCGAGGCGGGCAGCAAGCCGGTGGACTGATCGCTGCGGTGGCTCGCGGTGGCTCGCGGTGGCTCGCGGTGCAATGATCGAGCGATCGATTGATCGCTGCGCGCGGGTCAAAAGTAGGTGCCCGCAAACCCGATCACCTGCCCGCCGCTGCCGATCTTGAAGCGCGCGATGCCAGCGCCGCTCTGGGTATTCACGCCACCCAGGTCGAGACGACGAACACCTTTCTCCTTGAGCTGACGCATTGCCTGCCACAGCAGGAGATTGTGCGCATCGATCTCGCGGCCTTTGTCGCCGGCCCAGCCGATGTGGTACGTGGCCGCCGTGCCATGAATCAGGAACATCATCGCCGCCGCCGGTTCGCGCCCCGCGTCCACGCGCAACGTGAACACCGCGTCGGCGGCAGTCTGCTTGGCCGTCTGGTAGGCCTCGACAAAGCCGGTCGGCAGAGCCAGGTAACCTTTGCCTTTGCGCTGCGCTTCTTCACGCTCGAGCAACCAGCGATACTGCGCCGGCTTGCCGCCAACCTTGTGCACCGTCAGGCCCGCGCGCTCGGCCACCGCCAGCCGGTTGCGCCACTTGGGATGCATCGCTGCCCGAAGGGCTTCGACATCGCGCTCGAGATCGATCATCACCGTGGCGTAGCCGGTCATCACGCGCTGCAGACGCTCGACGCCGCTGACCGCCTGCAGCGATTCGTCGGGCGTAAAAAACACCGCACGCGGCCAGGCCAGCGGGCTTTCGCGTTTCAATCGTCGGAAGATGGCGGATTTCGTGGCGGCATCGAGCGGCTGCAGGAACACCGGGCCGCGACTGCACAGACCGGTGGCAACCAGAAGTGCAATCCGCACCCCGATGAACTGCGCGATCGCCAGGGTCTGGCCGTCGCGAACGACCTGGGCACGCAGACAGCGCACGCCCGAAGAGCGCATGGCCTCGCCGTACGCCCAGTCCTGCTGCAAGGCAGCCGCTGCGGTACGATGCCATGTGTCCCATTGGGCGCGATCGTGGTCTTTCCAGAGAATCTGCATGCATCCAGTTTACTGTCGATCGAGCATTGGGCTTGCGGCCCCTCCCAGGGGCCTGTCGCCATGAAACATCCCCTGCAGACCGTGATGGGGCACACGCTCGCAGAACCTGCAATGACGCCCCGGGCCTTCGTGCTGCTCGCCTTGTATGTCGCACTGCCGGTCCTGCTGATCGGCACAGCGCTCGATCTCCTGGTGCAGTGGTTGTTCGGGTGGTGTGTCGGTCTGTGGTGTTTCGCCTAAAGGGTGTCGCCGTTGAATCCCGTCCAAGATCTGAATGCAATGCTGCGCCGGCAGGCGGCCGAGCGGCCCGATGCCATTGCCTTTCGAAGCGCAGAACGAACCTGGACTTTCGCGCAGGTTCATGAAGCCAGCTCGCGGATCGCTCAGGGGCTGCGCGCGCTGGGCGTCGCGCCGGGCGATCGCGTGGCCTGCCTCACCCGGCATGTCATCGAAACCACGCTGCTGGCCCTCGGCGCGTGCAAGATCGGCGCCGTCTGCATGCCCGTCAATTGGCGCTTGTCCATCGACGAAGCCAGGTACATCCTGGCCGATGGCAGGGCACGCTTCCTGCTGACCGACGCGCTGTTCGCCGAAACCGCCCGCCGCGCAACGCCCGACGGCCTGCTCGCCCTGCTCTGCACCGATCTCTGCGAGGGCCTGGCGCCCTTCGAGCCCTGGTACGCGGCGCAGCCCGCGCAGGACCCCGGCCTGCAACCAGACCCCAATGCCACCGCGCTGCAGCTCTATTCGTCCGGCACCACCGGGCTGCCCAAGGGTGTGGAACTCACGCACTTCAATGTGTGTACCAACACTGAGCAAACCGGTGGCGAACTGGGCTTCGACGGGCCCCAGCACGTCATGTTCAACGCGCTGCCGCCGTTTCACATTGCGGGCGTCGGACTGACACTGCTCACACTGGGGCGCGGCGGACAGTCAGTCTGCCTGCCGGAGTTCGATCCGCAGCGTGTCATCGCGGGAATCGCCCAATACCGCGTCACGCACCTGTTTCTGGTGCCGGCGATGATTCTCGCGCTGATCAACACACCCGGCGTGGAACAAGGCGACTATTCATCCCTCACATCGATTTCATATGGCGCATCCCCCATCAGCGAGAGCGTTCTGCTGCGCGCCACGCAGGTATTCGGCTGCGGTTTCATGCAGTTGTACGGGCTGACCGAAACCACCGGCGCCATCGTCTATCTGCCACCGGCCGATCACGACCCGAACGGCCCGACAGCCCACCTGATGCGCTCTGCCGGCCGGGCCGGCCGGCTCGTCGGTCTGCGCATCGTCGATTCAGCTACCGGACGCGACACTGCGCCCGGCGACGTGGGCGAGGTCTGGATCCGCTCGCCACAAAACATGCGTGGCTATTGGAACAACCCGCAAGCCACTGAACAAGCGTTCCCGGAAGGCCGCGACGCCCGGGGCGGCTGGTTTCGAAGCGGCGACGCAGGCACGCTGCGCGACGGTTACCTGTTCATTCACGACCGCCTCAAGGACATGATCATTTCCGGCGGCGAGAACATCTACCCGGCCGAGGTCGAGAACGCGCTGATGAAACATCCGGCGGTGGTCGACGGCGCGGTGATCGGCGTGCCCGACGCCCGGTGGGGCGAGTCGGTGAAGGCGTGTGTGGTGCTGCGCGCCGGCATGGCAGCCAGCGAGCAGGAGATCATCGATTTCATGCGCGAACGGATCGCCCACTACAAATGCCCGAAGTCGATCGATTTCTGCGACGTCCTGCCGCGCAACCCCAGCGGCAAGCTGCTGAAGTTCGTGCTGCGCCAGCCCTACTGGACCGGACGCGACCGCGCGGTCAACTGAACACCAGGCTGCCGGCGTTGCATCCTGGATCCGACCCCGACCCCGACCCCGACCCCGACCCCGACCCCGCCCCCGCCCTTCGCGAGCCCGACATGACCGAACCCCTGATCACCCTGGAAAAATCGCCCGACGGATACGCCGTCCTCACCCTGAACCGCCCCGACGCGATGAATGCGCTGTCCAGCGGGCTGCGCCGGGCGCTGGTCGAGGCCATCGATTCGCTGGCCGCCGACGCGACTGTGCGTGTGCTGATCCTGACCGGCGCGGGCCGAGCATTTACCGCCGGCCTCGACCTCAAGGAGCTGGGCGCAAGCGGTCTGAGCGGCACTACTGCCGGAACTGCATCGACACCCGACTCAGCGCGCGCCGGTGATGTGGTGGCAGCCATCGGTCGCTTCAGCGGTCCGGTGATCGGCGCGATCAATGGCCCGGCGATCACCGGCGGCTTCGAACTGGCACTGGCCTGCGATGTCCTGCTGGCATCGACCCGGGCCCGCTTTGCAGACACCCATGCACGAGTGGGCGTGATGCCCGGCTGGGGCCTGTCGCAAAGACTCAGCCGTGTGATCGGCGTCTACCGGGCCAAGGAACTGTCGTTGACCGGAAACTTCCTGTCGGCGGAACAGGCCTTGGCCTGGGGCCTCGTGAACCGGGTGGTCGCACCGGACGATTTGATGCCGCAAGCGCGAGCGCTCGCACGCGACATGCTGTCGGTGATCCCCGAGATGCTGGTCTCGTACAAACGATTGATCGATGAGGGTTATGCAGCCTCGTTCGGCGATGGCATGGGTCTGGAGCGCGAGCGGGCCCGCGTGGCCAACGGCAGCGTGCGGGCGCAAGACATCGAACAGCGCCGAGAGGCGATTCGTTCGCGCGCGCACGCCCAGGACAGCGCAGACCGAGGCAGATAGCCCGCTACTTCAGCGCGGCCGGCAACGCCAGCACGGCAGCGATCGCCTTGACGTCTTTCCTGCCGAGATCAATCGCTTGACCAGCATGCCCGTCACCACTGAACGACCGTCATCGATGGGCCGCCTGAAGGCAGGCGCCCGCCTGCTGACGGGCATCACGCGGTGACAAAATTACGCCGGATCTTCCTTCCTGAGCGCCAGGCGCGCGCGCCGGCGGTCGGCGCGACGATCTTGCGAATGACTGCCCGCCCTGCGCGCATGCGCGAGCGCCACAAAAGGATTGCGTGGCTTGAATGTGGGGGCAACCAGGTCGCGCTTTCTCTGCTTGGCAGAACTCACGCCGCCCCCGTTTTGGAAGACATCAGCGCCAGCCGCACCCCAGGCCTAGCCGTCGCAGGCCCTGCCGGGCCGACATGATCACAGTACATAGCGCGCCAGATCTTCGCGTTGCGCCAGATCGGCCAGCCGCCCGTTCACATAGGCTGCATCGATGCACAAGGTCTGGCCCTGCAGCCGCGTGGCATTGAAAGAGACCTCCTCGAGCAGCTTTTCCATGACCGTGTGCAGGCGACGTGCGCCGATATTCTCGGTCGTCTGGTTCACCTGCGCAGCGATTTCGGCCAGCCGGCGAACGCCTGGCCCGGTAAATTCCAGCCGCACGTCTTCGGTGGCCAGCAGCGCTTCGTATTGCCTGGTCAGGCAGTTGTCGGTACCGGTGAGAATGCGCTCGAAATCGTTGACCGAAAGCGAATCGAGTTCGACTCGAATCGGCAGTCGGCCCTGCAGCTCGGGGATCAGATCGGAGGGCTTGGACAGATGAAACGCGCCGGAGGCGATGAACAAGATGTGGTCGGTGCGCACCGAACCAAACTTCGTGCTCACTGTCGTGCCCTCGATCAGCGGCAGCAGGTCGCGCTGCACCCCCTGACGTGAGACATCGGCGCCCTGCATTTCCGAGCGGCTGGCGATCTTGTCGATCTCGTCGATGAACACGATGCCGTTGCCCTCTACAGCGGCCAGCGCCTGACTGCGGATTTCTTCCTCATTGACCAGGCGGCCTGCTTCTTCGTCGGCGAGCAGCTTGAGCGCGTCGGCAATCCGCACGCGGCGCGACTTTTTCCTGCCTGCCCCCACACTGGCAAACATGCCCTGCAGCTGCTGGGCAAACTCTTCCATGCCGGGTGGCGTCATCACATCGAGCTGCGGGCTCCCGGCGGCGAGCTCAATGTCGATTTCCTTGTCATCGAGTTCGCCTTCGCGCAGGCGCTTGCGAAATTTCTGTCGGGTTGCCGACTCAACCGTGTCGCGGCTCTCGGTGGGCACCGCTTCGTCGCCGCGCAGGCCAAAGCCGAAGGGCTCGGCCGGGCGCGCGCCCGGCAGCAGCACATCGAGAATGCGGTCTTCGGCCGCGTCGAGCGCACGCTGCTCCATGCGCCGCTTGGCCTGTTCACGGACCAGTTTGACGGCTGCGTCCATCAGGTCCCGGATGATGGTGTCGACGTCGCGCCCGACATAACCGACCTCGGTGAATTTGGTCGCTTCGACCTTGATGAAGGGTGCATTCGCCAGACGCGCGAGGCGACGCGCGATCTCGGTCTTACCCACGCCCGTGGGCCCGATCATCAGGATGTTCTTGGGTGTGATCTCGTTGCGCAGCGGTTCGCTCACCTGCTGGCGGCGCCAGCGGTTGCGCAACGCGACGGCCACCGCGCGTTTGGCGCGCGGCTGTCCGACAATGTGCTTGTCGAGTTCGGAGACGATTTCTTCGGGAGTCATCTGGGTCATGATTTTCTGGAAGCCCGCCCGGCCTTTCAGCCGAGCGTCTCCACCGTGTGATGCTGATTGGTGTAGATGCAGATGTCGCCAGCGATCGTGAGCGCCTTGCGGACAATTGCCTCGGGATCGAGATCGGTGTTCTCGAGCAGCGCCTGCGCGGCCGCCTGTGCATAGGGACCGCCCGAGCCGATGGCCAGCAGCCCACCTTCGGGCTCCAGGACATCGCCATTGCCGGTGACGATCAGCGAATGTTCGGCATCGGCGACGGCGAGCATGGCCTCGAGACGGCGCAGCGCACGATCGGTGCGCCAATCCTTGGCCAGCTCAACCGCGGCACGAAGCAGGTGCCCGGAGTGCTTGTCCAGCTTCGCTTCGAAGCGTTCGAACAAAGTGAATGCGTCGGCGGTCCCGCCCGCGAAACCTGCAAGGACCTTGTCGTGGTGAAGGCGGCGCACCTTGCGCGCGCCCTGCTTGATGACGATGTTGCCGAGTGTGACCTGGCCATCACCGCCCAGGGCAACGCGCGAGCCGCGACGTGCCGACACGATGGTCGTGCCGTGAAACTGTTCCATTGAATGGACCGCCCGGGCGGGTACCGATGCCGACCTGCCGGACAGCGCTCCTCAGTAGTGGGAAAGCACCCAGTTTACTGCTTCGCCCGCGCGGCCACGGACGAGAGAGAGATACTGCCAAGTCCCCCGGGAGGCTGTCGGAGTTGAATCCCAGCCGAGATTCAACTCCGACAGGCTACTAGACCTTGCGTCGACTGATCTCGGCCAGTTCGTGAATACCCATCACGACCAGCAGTGCGTCGACGATGAAGCTGGGTTCGATGATCAGCACCGATTTGCCGGCGCCGCGCAGAGTCACGACATCGTTGAGCATTTCGCCCGCGGCGACAAAATCCAGCCGCTGCAAAGCCCGCGCATCGATGATCACATCGGTGCGATCTGCCGCGTACGCGCGCAGCAGACCGAGCTCGGTCACCATGCGGCCGCTGACCTGGCCACGCAGCACCAGGGCATTGCCTTCGACTGCAGTCGCGTGGCTGGCAACAGGTTCGCCCTCTTTGGCATCCGCGGTTTCGGGCAGGCCCGGCGTAGCCGAGTCGATCAACGTCACCTTTGGCGGCATCGGCTCCCATGAGGGCGGCGACACTTCATAAGTTACACAGAAGTCGATGCTGAGGTCTTCGAAGGCCTGCTTTTCAGCCTGCAATCGCAATGCCGTGAGGGCCAGCTGCCAGCCGCCGATATTCGCATCACGGCGCCCCAGCTCGATGGTGGCTCGGGCTGCGTTAAACAATGGGATCGCGCCCTGGACAGCCAACTCGCGATTGGCCCGCACAAAGGTGTCGATCAGCTTGGCGACCAGGGCTGCGCCGGCAAGGTCGGCTGCTACAACCCGGCTGAAATCAGCGACCACCGGTCGCTTCTGGAGGCCCGCCTTCTGGACCTGCTCGAACTGGCGCTGGGTTGCGGCATCCAGACGAGGACCGAACGCCACCACCACCGCGGCAGCGACACGCTTGGGCGCGACCGGCTCCGCCTGCAGTTCCAGCCAGCCCGGCGGCGAGGTTTCGAAGCGCGCCGCGAAATCCATGGCATGGGTCTCGAACTCGGCCCGCTGACCGCCCGCCTGCAACACGTCAAACAACATCAGCCAGGCCAGACGCGTACTGTCGCCGAGGTCGCCCCGGGTCAAAGCGGCTTTCAGGGTCGCAACCGCGGCCGGCGCCTGGCCGTTGGCAAACAGGATTGCCGCTTCTTCGAGATCGGCCGGAAGAGTCGATACGCTGACGTGTATGTCACCTGCGCCCGCGCTGTCGCCCAGAACGATCGAGGTGCTGAAATCGAGCGCCAGCATGGCGGGTTGAGCCGCCCGGGAGTCAAACGGGGATGCCGCCCCGGCCTGGCGCGGACCTGAATGCGAGCCCGGCAGCACGCCTGCAGGCAGCGCTCGGTCGCCGATTTTCGCCGCTGGGGCTGCACTGGAGGGCCCCGAATTGAAGGACCCGACACCCGCAGGAGTGCTCCGCGGTCCGCTGACACCGACCGACACTGAGTTCATTTCGGATTCGATCCGATCGATCTTCTCGGCCGTCTTCCGCGCGACCTCGCGCTGCTGCTCGACGCTGGGCGTGGTGGCCGGGCCGCGCAATGTGGAATCGGGCATCTTGGGCTGGAACAAGCCCCGCCCTTTGCTGGAATCCGATTTGTCTCGACGACCGAAGAGCGAAAAAACCACGTTGGCACCCGGCTATTTGATCGATTGAGTCTAGCACCGGGGTGCTTGCGCAAGCGCGAACGAGTCCGCCGGTGGTCGGCCTCCAGCCACCAATCGTCCACGCAACCCAGTTGCAATTCCAACAACAGATCGCTAGACTGCCGTCGAGGGCCCAATACAACATTGTTGCAACTGGAGGGTGGTTTGACTGATCCCTATACATTTCCGGGCGTCACCTCGATGCCCGGCTCGCCGCTGAAACGGGCAGCCACGGGCTTGCTCACGCCATTGGTGGCGCTCTGGGCCGGCACCTTGTGCGCCCAGACGGCCGTGCCGATCGCCGACCCCACGCCCGGCAGCGGCCCGACACCAGCCCTGCGCGTCCTGCCGGAGGTCAAAATCACGGCCGACCCGCTGGGCTCGGATGAACTGCGCTCGACCCGCCCGGTCACGGTGCTGCAGGCACGGGACGTTGAACGCCATCTCGACACCTCGCTGGCCGCAACCCTGACGCAGCAGCCTGGTGTGCACTCCAGCGGCTTCGGGACCGCTGCCGGCCGGCCGGTGATCCGCAGCCAGGATGGTCCGCGAGTCCGGGTGACCCAGAACGGCCTGGACACCATGGACGTCTCGACCTTGAGTCCAGACCATGCGATCGCGGCCGATCCCCTCGCCGCCGACCGGATCGAGATCCTGCGCGGCCCGGCCACCTTGTTTTATGGCGGCGGCGCGGTCGGCGGTCTCGTCAACATCGTCACCCGCAGCATCCCCACCGAGCGGCTCGAGTCGCTGACCGGCAAGGCGCTGCTCGCCGTCGATTCGGCCTCTCGTGGCCATACCGCAGCCGCCGCTGTGCAGGCCGGCGCGGGCGGATTGAACTGGACGGTGAGCGTATTCGATCGCGCGGCGCGCGACTACCGGATTCCTGGCCAGATCGTTGCCAGCGATCCGGAGTCGCGCGCGCGCCGTCTGCCCAACAGTTTTGCCCGGGGCGACGGGATCTCGACCGGCGTGTCCTGGGTCGGCGAGCGGGTGACGCTCGGGCTGGCGCACTCGGAACTGGCCAACCGCTACGGCATTCCGAGCGAGGAAGCTGTTTTCATCAGGCTCAAGCAGCGCCGCACCGAAGCATTGGCAATCATCGAGCAGCCGCTGCCGGGAATCGCCAGGCTCAAGGCCACACTGGCCGATGGCCGCTATCGGCACGATGAAGTCGAAGGCAGCGGCGACGTCGGCACCGCCTTTCGCAGTTCGGGTCGCGAAACCCGGATCGAAGTGACACACCAGCCGCTGGCCGGTGTGCGCGGCGTGTTCGGTTTCCAGGGACGCGAGCGAACCGTGGCGGCCAGTGGTGCAGAGGCCTACATACCCACCGCGGGCGAACGCAGCGACGCCCTATTTTACGTGGCCGAGCGTGCGCTCGGGCCCGCCCGAATCGAACTCGGCTGGCGCACCGAGCGCGCCCGTCTGCGCCCGGAAGACAACACTGGCCTGGCCGCAAGGAGCTTCTCGCTCGGCTCGCTTTCGCTGGGCGCCAGTGTGCCGGTCGCTCAGGGGTACACCCTGGCCGCCAACCTGAGCTCGTCGCAGCGGGCGCCGGTGATCGAAGAACTCTACGCGAATGGACCACACGCGGCGACCGGCACCTTTGAGATCGGCGATGCCCGATTGCAGCGTGAAAGATCCCTCAACCTTGATTTCGCACTGCGCAAGACCGGTGGCCCGCTGCGCTGGAAATTCGGCGCCTACGTCAATCGGTTCAAAAACTACGTTCATGGCCGCAGCACCGACGTCAACGGTGACGGAGTTGCCGATCGGGTGAGTGCCGCGAACGAGCTGGAAAATGCCGCGCAAACGCCAGGCGCTGGCAATTTCACCCGCCTCATATATGCGCAGGCGCCCGCACGTTTCACCGGCTTGGAGGGAGAGCTGAGCTATCAAGTCACCGGCACGCCATACACCTTGCGCGCATTCGGCGACACCGCGCGAGGACGTATCGACGGTCAGGGCAATGTTCCGCGCCTGGCGCCGACCCGGGTGGGGGTTGCCGTAGATTTCGAGTCCGGCGCCTGGAGCGGGTTTCTGTCGATCCTGAACGTGCGTGGCCAGCAGCG
>JAYVOV010000471.1:0-4663 GCA_043757735.1 Burkholderiaceae bacterium | reverse complement strand
AGATGTTGCCGACCGAGCCGCCAAAAAACGCCATCGGCACGAACACCGACACCAGCACGGTGGTGATGCCGACGATCGCGCCGGTGATCTGACCCATGGCCTTGCGAGTGGCCGCCCGCGGCGACAGCCCCTCTTCGATCATGATGCGCTCGACGTTCTCGACCACGACAATCGCATCGTCGACCAGGATGCCGATGGCCAGCACCATCGCGAACATGGTCAGCACGTTGATCGAAAACCCGATCGCCAGCAGCACGCCAAAAGTGCCGAACAGGGCCACCGGCACCACCAGGGTGGGGATCAGCGCGTACCGGATGCCCTGCAGGAACAGGTACATCACCAGGAACACCAGTCCGACCGCTTCGAGCAGCGTGAAGACCACCTGCATGATCGACAGCCGCACGAACTTGGAGGTGTCGTACGGCATCTGGAATTTGACGGTGGCCGGGAAGTAGCGCGACAGCTCTTCCATGCGCTTTTGCACCGCCGCGGCGGTCGCCATCGCATTGCCGGTGGGCGAGAGCTGAACCGCGATGCCCACTGCGTTCGAGCCGTTCAGCCGGGCGAACGGCGCATACGCCTGACCGCCGACCTCGATGCGGGCGACATCGCGCAGACGCACGCTCGAGCCGTCGGTGTTGGCGCGCAGCACGATGTTGCCGAACGCTTCTGTGGAGTCGAGCTGGCCGCTGGCCACCACGGTGGCGGTGATGGTCTGCGATGCCAGGTTGGGCAGCTCGCCGATGCCGCCCGCCGACACCTGGACATTCTGCGCGCGGATCGCCGCGGTGACGTCCGCGGTCGACAGCCCGTAACCGGTCAGCTTGGGCGGGTCGATCCACACCCGCATCGCGCGCTCGGTGCCGAACAATTGAGCCACGCCGACACCGGCCACCCGCTGGATTTCTGGCAGCACATTGCGCGAGGCGTAGTCGCCCAGGGCCACCGGTGCGAGCTTGCCGCCTTCGGAGTAGACCATCACGAACAGCAGGAAGTTGGATCGGGCACGATCGACGCGCACGCCCTGCTGGATCACCGCCTGCGGCAGGCGCGGCGTGGCCCGCGACAATCGGTTCTGCACATCGACCTGAGCAAGATCCGGCGCGGTGCCCGGCTCGAAGGTCACGGTGATGGTGGCCGTGCCGTTGGCCTGGCTCACCGATTCCATGTAGATCATGCCCGGCGAGCCGTTCATCTCCTGTTCGATCAGACTCACGACCGCTTCGTCCAGGGTCTTGGCCGAGGCTCCGGGGTAGGTGGCGGTGATCACGATCGCGGGCGGTGCGACAGGCGGGTACTGCGAGATCGGCAGCTGCGTGATCGCCACGCCGCCGGCCACCAGCACGAACAGCGCGATGACCCAGGCGAAGATCGGTCGGTCGATAAAAAACGCGGCCATGGCGGTCTACTGGCGCGGGGCCGCTGGCGCGTTACCTGGCGGATTCCAGGGAACGGTCTTGACGGTGGCGCCCGGCCGCAGCTTTTGGAAGCCCTCGACGATCACCCGCTCGCCCGGCTTGAGCCCCTCGGTGATGATCCAGCGATTACCCTGGCCCATGGCAACTTTGACCGGGCGCGGCGCGACCCCGCCCTTGTCGTCGACCACCATCACTGAATCGCCTTGCGCATTGCGCGTCACTGCCTGCTGCGGCAGCGGCAGCGCCGCATCGTTGCGCCCCTGTTCGATCCGCACCCGGACGTACATGCCGGGCAGCAGCAGGCCCTGCGGATTGGGCAGCTGCGCGCGCAGTGTGATCTGGCCCGATGTCGGCTCGACACTCAGGTCGGAAAACAGCAGCTTGCCGGCATGCGGATACGCGCTGCCGTCATCGAGCAGGACCTTGACGGAGGCCGCACTGGCCGCGTCGGCTGCTTGCAGCCGCCCGCTGCCGATCGACTGACGAAGCCGCAGCACATCGGCAACCGGCTGGGTGAAGTTGACGTAGAGCGGATCGACCTGCTGGATGACCGCCAGCGGGTTGCTGTCGCCCTGGCCGACCAGCGCACCTTCGCTGATCAATGTGCGGCCGATACGCCCGGCGATCGGGGCAGTGATTGTGGTGTATCCAAGATTGATTCGCGCCGTCTGCACCGCGGCCCTGCTGGCGGCGACATCGGCTTCGGCCTGCTTTTGAGCGGCCAGTGCGTTGGTGTAGTCCTGCCTGCTGATCGCGTTGACTTCGACCAGCGGCGTATAACGTTCGGCGGTGGCACCAGCCTGCATCAGCGTGGCTTCGGCCCGCGCCAGCACTGCCGAAGCGCTCGCCAGTGCTGCCTCGAACCCGGCGGTATCGATACGGTATAGAACGTCGCCCTGACGGACGTCGGAGCCTTCGCGGAACAGGCGCGCCTGAACAATGCCGGCAACCCGCGCGCGGACCTGCGCGGTGCGTAGCGCTTCGAGGCGGCCGGGTAGTTCGACAACCAGCGCGACTGCTTCGGGCGTGACGGTGACCACAGCGACCTCGGCTGGCGGCATTGCGGGCGGCCCCCCCGCCGGTGCGCCTGCGCCCTTGGCTGCACCCGGTGCCGCGGCACCGGGCCCCGAGGCGGGTTGACCGCAGGCTGCCAATGCAGAAAGCAGGCAGATGAGGGTCATTGCCGGGATTGATCGAATACGCATCTGCTGTTTTCCGAGGTGAACGAGCGGCTCGCCGCTCGTCCGTCTGGGACGCAGTGCGAACCGAATGCGGCAGGACACGCGTCGGCCCGACGCCCGCGGACGCTCGCCGCGCCGCGAGCGTCGAAGAATCATCTGACAGTGCCGAAAGAGGGATTATCGACTATTCGATGGCAGGCGGTCGCCGCGGTTGCCCAGGCGTTTCGCTAAGCGGATTGGCGGCGCTGCAAGATGTCGTCGATCGACCGGCAAACGAGATCGTGTACCAGGGCGAACGCGCCTTCGGTATGGCCCTGCCGTTCGAGAACCCCTCCCGGACGCGCCACTATCGGAAGAACATGACCGGGACTCGCGACACTGCGAGGCCCGGCATCTGGCGCAGTGGCCGCCTCGATCGTGCGCCCACGGTCTAGCGCCGAGACACCGGTGCTGATGCCGTCGGCGGCTTCGATCGAGACAGTGAACGCGGTTCCGTATCGACTTCGGTTGCGCTCGACCATCGGCTTGAGTCCCAGCCGGTCGGCATGCTCGCTCAGCAGGACTGGTCGGCCATGGCGCAGCGCCTGAAGCGCGGCGCCGCTGCCCGGTCCGTCGGTCGCTCACCCGACGGACACTGGCCGGCCCGTCAGACGTTCTCGTGGACCACTCGCCAGCCGCTGGCGTCGTGTTCCAGCAACGAGACCGAGCCGAAATCGAGTTTCATGCCGCCAAAGCCGGTCAGGGGTTCGCCACGAACCTGCTTGAGCAGGGTCTGGATGATGCCGGCATGGCTGAGCACGGCCACCATCGGCCGTGGTTCGTCCGCTGCCGGCGGTGCCGCGGGCGTGATCGACTCGAGGAAGCGCCAGCCTCTGGCGGCCAGCTCCGTCACCGTCTCGCCGCCTGGTGGACGCCAATGGCGGATGTCGTCGCGCCAGGCATCGATCTCGGCCCGCGGAAGTTCTTTCCAGAGTCGACCTTCCCAGTCGCCGAAATGCATTTCGGCCAGCAGCGGGTCGATGATGGGCGCTGGCCAGGGGGCTCCCGCCAAGGCGGCTGCCACCCGTGCGCAGCGCGACAAGGGGCTGCTATAGACCTGCAGGGGGGTGGGGCCCGCCGCAGTGGCATGCAGCGCGCGAAGACGCTCGACGACCTGCGCGAAGTGCTCGTCGTCGGTGCCGACGTCAGTGCGGCCGTAGCAGGTGCCTTCGGGCACAGCGGGTTTGGGGTGGCGGATCAGCCAGACTTTCATAAGTGCGTGCTCCCGTTCAGGGGTTGGCCGGCGCGTCGTCAGTCGACGTTGTCAGGCGCGGGCGGGTCGGCCGCACCTGGATCGGCGCCCGCGGCCAGCATGGCCAGTGCGCCGACCAGGAAGGCGAGTTCGGTGAACTGCTGAACGGCGCCCAGGCATGCCCCGCTGCAGCCGCCCAATCGGCGCCTCATGCGCCGGCGCAGCCACGCCGCGGTCAGGACCGCAAAAGCAGTGGCGACACCGAATACCGCGTATTCACCGGTCCAGATGGCGGCGAGCGCCACCGGGATTGCGGCCATGGCGACGGCGATGACGGCGTCTTCGCGGGCGATTGTATGTGCTATCGGTTCGACGAGGCCTGGCGCATCGAAGCGCAGGCGCGGCAGGCTGACCATGACGCCGACCGAGCAGCCGCGCGACAGCCCCGCAGCCGTCATCAGTGAAACGCCGATCCAGCTCGGATCGACCGCGGCAAGGGCCTGGAAGCGCCCGAGCAGCACCATCAGCAGGCCCACAGCGCCATACGTGCCGATGTGCGAGTCATGCATGGTCTCGATCAGCCTTGCCCGGTCGGCGTGCCCGCCCATCGCTGCGCAATAGCCGGCCAGGCCGCGCTCGTGAAACGCGCCGGTCAGCAGGAGGCCGGCGCCGATTGCGCCGACCAGCGCCACCTCGTGCGGCAGCATCACACCAGCGGCGGCGTACACGACGGCGCTCAGACTGGCCACGACCAGACCGACCAGCGGGAAGAATCGGGTGGCGGGCGCGAGCCGCAGGGGGTCGTCGCCGACCCAGGCAGCCAGCCGCCCGGT
>JAYVOV010000470.1:0-4668 GCA_043757735.1 Burkholderiaceae bacterium | reverse complement strand
GAGTCGGCAAAGGACAGTCCATGGCCACCCTGGAGCGCATCAACGCGTTCAGTCCCGCCGAGTTTTCGGCCGTCTTTGGCAAGGTCTACGAACACTCGCCGTGGATCGCCGAACGGGCGTTCGCGCAGCGCCCGTTCGGCAGCGCCACTGCGCTGCTGCTGGCCTTATGGGGCGTGGTGCAGTCGGCTCGCGCCGACGAGCTGCTGGCGCTGCTCAACTCGCACCCGGCGCTGGCCGGCAAAGAAGCACGGACAGGCGCCCTGACTGAAGCATCGACGCATGAACAAAGCGTCGCCGGCCTGGGCACGCTCGACACCGCGCAACACGCCGAACTGAACGAATTGAATCAGCGCTATCTGAGCCGCTTCGGTTTTCCATTCATCATCTGTGCGCGCCTGAACAGCCGCGAGGCCATCTTCGGCACGCTGCGGGCCCGGCTCACCAACACCCGGGAGCATGAACGCCAGAACGCCCTCGGACAGGTCAGCCAGATCGCCCGGCTCAGGCTGCTGGACATCCTGGGCGAGCCGTGACGCCCGCAGGGTCACCGTGCCAACTGGGCTTTGATTGGGTAAACTGAGGCCATGGGAAACAGACTTTCGCAGATAGCCACGCGCACCGGCGACGATGGCTCCACCGGCCTCGGCGATGGCAGCCGCACCCGCAAGGACAGCCTGCGCGTGATCGCACTGGGCGACGTGGACGAACTCAACTCCACGCTGGGCCTGCTGCTCACAGAAAAGTTGCCCGAAGAATTGCGCAACGCCTTCATCGACATCCAGCACGATCTCTTCGACCTCGGCGGCGAGCTGTGCATCCCGGGCTACGAGAACGTCAGTGACGCCCAGGTGACGCGCCTGGACGATCTGCTGGCCCGGCACAACGCCACGCTGCCGCGGTTGCAGGAGTTCATCTTGCCCGGTGGCTCGCGCGCAGCGGCGATCGCGCACGTCGCGCGCACGGTCTGCCGGCGCGCTGAACGCGCGGTGGTGGCGCTGGGGGCAGAAGAGCCGGTCAGACCGGCCTGCCGCCAGTACCTGAATCGCCTGTCAGACCTGCTGTTTGTGCTGGCCCGTGTGCTCAACCGGGTCGACGGCGGCAACGACGTGCTCTGGCAGCAGGGGCGCAACAAACCCGGCTGAACGGGCTGGGGCGGCGCGTTCATGCGCCACCGCCGTATGCGCCTCCGCCGTATGCGCCTCCGCCGTATGCCACACCACTGCCCACCTCAATCGCGAAATCCAGGATCGATCCTGTCCAGCTTGCGCAGCAGTGCCGGCCACTCCATGACCCCAAAGGGGCGGCGCGTGGTGGGCTGGTAGTTGTCCCATGTGGCATCAAGCACCGGCTGCGGCACCTGACGCAGCGGCGTGTTGCAGGCCATTGCCGCCAGTTGCGACTGACACGACAACTCCAGGCGGTGCATCCAGTTGAACGCTTCACCAACCGTTCGCCCCACCGTCAGCGCGCCGTGGTTGCGCAGGATCAAAGCTTCGGCATTGCCCAGGTCGGCGACCAGCGACGCTTGCTCGGTGGTGTCGAGCACCACACCTTGATAGTCGTGATAGGCGACCTTCAGGAAGCGCATTGCGGTCTGGGTGAGGGGCAGCAGCCCGCACTCGAGCGCCGACACCGACATCGATGCCCAGCTGTGCGTATGGATCACGCAGCCCACCTCCGGGCGCGCGCCATGAACGGCGCTGTGAATGACGTATCCGGCCTTGTTGACTCCGTACTTGAGATCGCCGAAATCCGGGCACGACAGAATCGTGCCGTCGTGATCGACCTTGACCAGGGATGACGCGGTGATCTCGTCGTACATCATGCCGTACGGGTTGATCAGAAACGCGCCGTCCTCCCCCGGCACCCGGGACGAGATGTGATTGGCGGTCATGTCCGACATCCCGTACAGGTCGATCAGGCGATAACACGCGGCGAGGTCAACCCTTGCCTGCCATTCGGCCTCGGTGCAGCGGCCCTTCATCGATGCGATCTTCAATACGCCTGCTTCAGCCATCGCCAGCTCCCCGTGTCGTTGTCGTGCGGATCGCGAAGATAGCGCGACATGGCCGCCGCAGGCCAGCAGCAGCAGCAGCGACAGCAGCGCCGCCTTCCAGTTCAAGCCCATGACGGTGCGCCGCTGCTCAGATTCATGACGATTTACCACCGCTCAGATGCGCTTGATCGCAAAACTCGCCGCGTACTCTGCCGGCTTGGCGGGCGGCGTCGCGCAGGAAGCGTCGGCGCAGCCCCTCGTCGGGCAGCAGCGCCTTGACCCTCACCGCTTCGATGAAGCCGGCCGACAATTGATCCGAAGAAATCGCCTGACTGATCGCGCCCGGTGTCTGGCCCGCCAGCGGCGCTTCGTCGCTGCGCATGTCGTCATGCGCAGCGTCACGCGCGGCGTCATGCGCACTGTCGTGCGCAGCATCGTGCGCGCGGCCGCAACTCGCGCAGGCAGGTCCCAGGCGTCGATACTCGTTGCAGGGCTGATAAGTGGCGGACATGCGGCGTTCCCCGAAAGCATTGAATGCGCGGAGAAGGTGCAAGGCGCATGCCATGCGTGCGCGGGCCTGCCAGGGGCGAATACGCGCCTCGATGGGATGCGGGCCGGCTGTACCTCGCTTAATTCAGTCGGGTTGTACCGTGACTGGTATTTGCCAAGCCGCGGACCGTGGCGCACCCTCACAGGAACCAAGCCTGATGCGCCACTTCGACCAAAGGAATCAATGATGAAACGAATCCTTGCCGCCACCGATTTTTCAGCGAGCGCTCAGTTCGCGGTCGATCGCGCCGCACAACTGGCCCGTGCCTGGGGGGCAGAGCTCCACCTGCTGCATGTGCCCGCCTATGGGCTCTGGCCGCAGGGCAGCGGCATGTTGAGCAAGTACCTGGGCGGCGGCAACGAGCCGTCGCTGACCCAGGACACCGAACGTCTTCGCCTGATCGCCTCGGCCCTGTCGCGGCGGTTCCGCGTCAAGGCGCTGGTGCATGTCGTGCCGGGGCGCGCCGCTGAAGAGATTGCGGTTTTCGCCAACGACCATGAAGCCGATCTGGTGGTAGTGGCCGTCCGCGGTGAAGGACGCACACGCGCCGGGGCGATCGGCAGCACCGCACTGAAGGTGCTGTGGCAGTCGGCCCTGCCAGTCCTGCTGGTGCGCACGCCGGCAGAAACAGCGTATCGGCGCGTGATGCTGGCCACCGACCTGTCGCAGCGATCGATCGACGCCTGCCGGCGCCTGTTCACACTTTGGCCGAAGGCGACGCTGAGCGTCGTCCACGCCTTTCGCGCCGAACATGAAACCCTGCTCGAACTTTCTGGCGCGACCAGCACCACCCTGCGCGAGTACCGGGCCGTCCGCGCGCAGGAGGCCGCCGACGGACTCACCCAATTCTGGCAGGCAGCGTGCGGCGAGGAGCCTCACCGCGCCAATGAGTTCCTGGTCCAAAGCCACCCGGTGCCTGGCATCCTCAAGGCCGCCGCCGAGCGCAAGGCCGAACTGATCGTCATGGGCAGACACAGCGGACCCCGCTGGGAAGAACGCATCCTCGGCAGCGTTGCTCAGAATCTTGTCCAGCAACTGAAAGCCGACACGCTCCTGATGCCCTGAGCGGTCGCCCAATTGAAAACGCCCCGGGACTCCCCAGGGCGTTCACGCGCAGCCAGCGACTGGCTTCAGGTCTCGCGCGCCGCCTCCAGGTACGACACCAGTTTGGCGCTCGTCTGGCGCAGCCGCTCTGACAGCAGTTGCACCAGTTTCAGCAGAATTTTGTTGCCCAGCTTGGCTTCGTCCGACAGGACCAGCATCAGCGCGTCGCGGGTCAGCACCGCGATCCGCGCGTGCTCCAGCGTGACACAGGAGGCGAACCGGGGTTCGCCGTCGAACATGGACATCTCGCCCAGGGCATGGCCGGCATGAGCGACTGCGATCCGCGACGGGTAGTTGTAGCGGTTGCGACGCAGCACATCGACCATGCCGGTCATCAGCAGCATCATGAAATCGCCGGTTTCACCTTCCGAAATAATCGTGACGCCCGGAGGAGCCTCATAGACGTACATGAAGGCGCCCAACTTTCGGGTCTCATCGATATCGAGACCCGAAAAAAGCGGTGTCTTGGCCATCAGCCCGTGAATTTCGTCGGAGAACTCGCTGGCGCGCCCGACCGGACGCAGGCCCATGGCAAGCAGCCGCTCATGCGGGGTCTGCTTGGGGCTTACAGGCCGGCTGGCCGCCGATGCGCCGGTGGCCGCTGGCGACTGGGTAACTGCCTGCGAGGAATCCATGAGCACCTCCTGGGTCGCTTGTCGAAATGTTATAGCATGGAACCCCACACCAGCAGCCGGTCAGCCGCCGCTCAGCAGGGGTCGGGCCGCTATTCGGAGGCTGCGAGGCGACGCTCGCGCACCGACTCCGCCAGATGCTCCAGACTGACCACAGTTTCTTCCCAGCCGATGCAACCATCGGTCACGCTTTGACCGTAGGTCAGCCCCTTGCCCGGCACCAGGTCCTGACGTCCCGCCACCAGATGGCTCTCGACCATCACACCGAAAATGCGCATGTCGCCGGCGGCGATCTGCTCGCCCACGTTGCGCAGGACCGGAATCTGGTTTTCTGGCTTTTTCTGGCTGTTGCCGTGGCTGGCATCGATCATCAGGCGGCAGGCCAG
>JAYVOV010000469.1:0-4676 GCA_043757735.1 Burkholderiaceae bacterium | reverse complement strand
CGCAGTACCGCACCACCGCGGCAAGTGCGTAGAGATCAGTCCAGGGACCCTGCCGCGCGCCATCGCCGAATGCGTATTGCTCGATCGGCGCATAGCCTGGCTTCAGGATCACGGTGAGGTCTTGCGTGGCATCACCGATCACCCGGCGGGCAGCGCCGAAATCAAGCAGCACCGGCCGCTCGCCGTCGAGCATCAGCACGTTGTCTGGCGCAATGTCGCGGTGATAGATGCCACGCTCGTGAAGCACCTGCAGCGCCTCCAGCATCGGCACGAGCCAGGCCCGCAACCAGGCCTCGGTGCGCGGACCTGACGTCTGGATAACCTCGCGCAATGTTGGCGCGCGGTAGAAGGGCATCACCATGTAGGCTGTGCCGTTGGCTTCCCAGAACCGATGCACCCGGACCAGCGCGGGATGATCGAACTGCGCCAGCAGGCGGGCCTCGTTGATGAAACTTCGGCGCCCCGCCTCGAACGCCTCGGCGTGCCGCGACGCAGAAGCCGAGACCGTGCGCGAATCGCCCCGCTCGGCGAAACTGGCCGGCATGTATTCCTTCAAGGCCACTTCGCGCTGCAGCAGATGGTCGCGCGCCAGATAGACGATGCCGAAGCCGCCTTCGCCGACCACCTCGAGGATCTCGAACTCTTCGACCCGATCGCCCGCCGGCAGGCTGCGCGATGATCCTTTGCGGGCGGCGCCGGGCTGGTTCATCGGGCTACCGAGTGGCTTTTGAGCTCATTGGTGAACGCTTCGACAACGCCGCCCTCCGCGTTGCGGCGCTCGTATTGCATTCGCACGAAGTACTTGGCCTCGGGCGAATACCAGGCAGTTCTGACCGCCGTTTCCCGGGCGCCCTTGGCCGATTCCATGTTCATGTCGTGGACGACCACCCAGGCATCGAACGTGCCCGCCGGCACGGTGATCTGTTCGCGGCGCACCACCCGGCCCTTGGCCACGGTGTGTGCCAGCAGCCGTGCTTCAGTGTCGGGCGTTCGATGTTCGTAGCTGTCGGTCCAGGTCTTGCCCACCGAAAGCGGAAACCGCAAGGAGAGCGCAAACGGGCGGAAAATTCTAGTGATCTTGTCGGTTTGACTCTGGTTGAGGGCGGCCAGAGCAGGCGTCATTCGATAGCCGCTGGCGGTCAGGATGTCGCGGTCGGTAAGCGCTGTCACAGTGACGCGGAACTCGGCACCCCGGAGTTCAGCACGATCGTGCGCCGCCCGGATATACAGCCAGGTGTCGCCCACCGACAGCTGGGGAGCGACCCCGGAAAGCGCGGCTGTCTGAACCGCCGTCTTGGCGGGCGCGCGGGCCGCGGGCGGACCCGGCGGCGCCTGCCTGGCCGGCGGCACCGACGCGCGCGCAGGCGCGGGCACGGGAACAGGAGCAGGAACAGGAACAGGAACAGACGCTTTTACCGGTGGCGCCGGCGCCACCGGTGCGGCAGCAGGGGCCGGAGGTGTCACAGCGGCAGGGACCGGTTCGCGCACAATATCGATCGCCCGACACGGACCCAAGCTCGCGATCCCCACCACGAATGCCGCCACCAAACGCAGTCCTGGACTTCCGCAGGAACGCATCGTCTCTCCTTGCGAACCGGTTGAAACGACCCGGACCCAAATCGCAAGAGTACCGCAACCCTCGCTCCTGCTGAAAAAGATGAATCAGCGTGATACCCGAAGCCCGATTGCCAGACCACCCAGCTTCGCCTAAGCTCGCTCTCCCACTGAGTCGCCAAGGAGTTGTCGCATGCACTATGTCTGGATGGTCATCGTGGGGTTCGTGGTCGGCCTCATTGCACGGGCGGTTCTGCCGGGCACGCAGAGCATCGGCATCATCCTCACCGCAGTGCTGGGCATTGCAGGCTCGTTCATCGCCGGATTGGCCGGCCAGGCGCTTGGCTGGTACCAGGCCGGGGCAGGTGCCGGCTTCATCGGATCGGTGATTGGCGCGGTCGCGCTGCTTTTCGCGTACAGCAAGCTCAAGGCCAGCAGTACCTGAGTGCGTCTGCCCGCGCGCATTCCCCGGATGCTGTCGGCGTCGAATCCTGGGAGCTTGCCGGCGTTGAATCCTAGGTCTTGCGCCGCTGCCGCGCCGACTTGTTGCGCGGCTGCGGCCCCTGCGGCCCGCTCAGTTCCCCCGCGGCAATAGCGTCCTCCAGCCATTTGCGAATGGTGTCGATGCCAGGCACTTCGCGAACGACCGGGTCGCGCATGCCACGGACCGCGACACGCACTTCATTGGCGGTTTCCGTCAAGCCCAGGCTGGGCTGATCGGTCCACAGTTTCAGGGCCGCCTCGAGACAGGCCTTGCGCACCGGATTCATTCGCACCCCATTGATTTTGTCGGAAGGCAGAGAACCTGGCCGGCGAACCCACGGGCGATCATCGCACCGTCACCGGTCAGCCACCAGCTGTAGCCATAGCCGCTAAGACCGAACGCCTGAACCGCCAGCAGGGCGAGCGTCTCCTGCGGCAGCGCGAGCCGGCCGAAGTCGCGCAGGGCCATGCCGGCGCGGCTGCCGCTGATTTATTCAAGTTTGGCGCCGGAATCGCGCACCAGGCGCTCGAGATCGCCAGCCTCGTCGCGCAATGCGGTCGCGAACGCTTCGGGCGAAGGATAAGTGGCCACGTCCATGCCCTGGACGGCGACCCGCTCGCGCACGCCAGGCCGTGCCATCGCCTTGACGGTTGCCTCATGCAGGCGGCGCACCACCGCTGCCGGCGTGCCGGTGGGAACGTACAGTCCGAATGAAAAGCTCGAGTCGTATCCGCTCAGCCCGGCCTCGGCCGCGCCCGGAATGCCCGGAATTGCCGGTGTCGCCTGGGGCGTGGTGAGCGCCAGTGCGCGCAGGCGCCCGGCCTTGATGAAATTGATCACGGTGGGCGGCGTGGCGAACATCACGTGGGTGTCGCCGGCGATGGTGGAGGTGGCTGCCGGTCCGCCGCCCTTGAACTGAATGGTCGTGAAACGCACACCGGCGACCACTTCGAATTGCGCGCCAGCCAGGTGCGGTGTGGAGCCGTTGCCCGACGACGCCACGTTGAGCTTGTCGGGATTGGCCTTCGCGTAGGCGATCAGTTCCTTGAGATTGCGAACCGGGAGATCGTTGTTCACGCAGATGATCATGGGCCCCACGGCCAGCCGGGTGACCGGGATGAAGTCCCTGGCGCCGTCGTAGCCGAGTTTGCGATAGAGCGCCTTGGTCAAGGCGAAGGGTCCGGCGTTGAGCACTGTGTAGCCATCGCCCGTCGCTTTGGCGACGGATTCGTTGGCGATCGTGCCACCAGCCCCGGGCCGGTTTTCCACCACCAGCTGCACGCCGATTTCCTTGCCGATTTCGTCGGCTGCCACCCGCGTAATGAA
Source organism: Burkholderiaceae bacterium (assembly GCA_043757735.1). Taxonomy (GTDB): domain Bacteria; phylum Pseudomonadota; class Gammaproteobacteria; order Burkholderiales; family Burkholderiaceae_E; genus Quisquiliibacterium. The sequence continues at coordinate 1,312 of JAYVOV010000469.1, read as the reverse complement.
GTCGCCCGAGCCACCAGGCGGATAACCCACCACCAGCCGGATGGGCTTGTTCGGGTAGTTTGCGGGCGTCTGCCCGAAACCGGGCATCGCGGCGCCTCCGGCACCTGCCAGGGTCAGCCATTGCAGCAGATGTCGGCGTCGGGTAGTACCTGTCATCGTGAATCTTTCTGGAGTGCCGAAGCGATCGATTTTAGAGAATGACATTGCCACCACGCAGCAGGTTGATGTCGCCATCCGAGACCCCGATTTCGCGAAGAATCTCGTCAGTGTGCTCGCCGCGTTCGGGCGTGGCAGCCACCAGCGCTGCCGGCGTACGTGACAGTTTGACCGGCTGGTTGAGGATGTTCAGAACACCCAGGCGGGGATGGGTGACGGGGGCGCTGGCCTGCAGATGCCGAACCTGAGGGTCGGCGAACACCTCGTCCATCCGATAGATCGGGCCGCAAGGCACGCCTGCGGCATTGAGCAGCTCGACCCATTCGGCGCTGCCACGCGCCGCCAGCGCCGCGTTGAGTTCGTCGGCCAGCGCACCACGATTGGCCGCCCGGTCGTCGGCCCGGCGAAAGCGCGGGTCATCGATGAGTTCCGGGCGCCCGACCGCCTCGCACAAGCGCAGCCACATCACGCTGCCTGAAGCGGCCACATTCAGGAAGCCATCGGCGGTGCGATAGGCGGAGGTCGGCATGCTGGTCGGGTGATCGTTGCCAACCTGCGGGGGGACCTGACCGTCCATGGTGTAGCGCGCGGCCTGAAAGTCGAGCAGGGTGATACCGGCCTGCAGCAGGTTGGACTGCACCCATTGACCTTCGCCGGTGGCCTCGCGCTCGAGCAGCGCCGTCATGATGCCCAGCGCGGCGAGCAGGCCGGCGGTGACATCGGCCACTGCCGCGCCCGCGCGCAGCGGCCCCTGCCCCGGGAATCCGGTGACCGACATGACGCCGCACAAGCCCTGGGCGATCTGATCGAAACCAGGCCGGTCGCGGTAGGGCCCGTCCTGACCGAAGCCAGAGATGCTGGCCAGCACGATGCGCGGGTTGATCGAGCGCAGCGACCCATAGTCGATGCCCAGGCGGTCTTTGACGTCGGGCCGATAGTTCTCGACCACCACGTCGGCGGTGGCCACCAGACGACGGAAAATATCGCGTCCGGAATCGGCCTTCAGATCGAGCGTCATCGAGCGCTTGTTGCGATGCAGGTTCTGGAAATCAGAGCCATCGCGTGCGCCACCCAGGTCTTCTTCACCGGGGGTCTCGATCTTGATGACATCGGCGCCGAAATCGGCAAATTGCCGAACGCAGACCGGCCCGGCGCG
>JAYVOV010000468.1:0-4679 GCA_043757735.1 Burkholderiaceae bacterium | reverse complement strand
TGCGACGCGCGAAATCATTCTGTTGACCGAACCAGTCGACATGGAGGCCGTGAACGAAGGCCTGAAAAAGTCACGTGCCAACTACGACGATGCCGAAGAAAAGCTCGGCAAGATGTTCTCGACGCTGCCCGGTACTAGCGACAAGGAAAGGGAACTCTTCGCCAGGATCAAGACGCTGAAGGCCACGGCTCGGCCTGCGGCAAGCAAGGTCATCGAACTGGGGCTGGCCAACAAGAACGAGGAGGCGACGAAGCTCCTGATGAAGGAAGCGAAGCCGGCCCAGAAAGCCTGGATGGTCGCGCTGGGTGAACTGGCCGAGCTCGAGGAGAAGATGAACGAGGAAGCTGCCGACGAGGCCGCGAAAGCGTATGCCGTCGCCCGCACGCTGATGCTCGCGCTGGCCGGTGTCGCCGTGCTGTGCGGCATGGGGGCCGCCTGGTTCATCGCACGCTCGATCATCGGCCAACTGGGCGGCGAGCCGAGCGAGGTGGTCGCGATCACCAACGCCATCGCGCAGGGCGACCTGGCATCGCCGATCACCGTCAAGCGCGGTGCCGAGAGCAGCGTCGTGGCCAGCATGGCGCGCATGCAGGAATCGCTGCAGAAGGTGGTGTCTGAGGTGCGCCAGAGCAGCGACTCGATCGCCACCGGCAGCGCGCAGATCGCCACCGGCAATGCCGACCTGTCGCAGCGCACCGAAGAGCAGGCGTCCAACCTGCAGCAGACCGCGGCATCAATGGAGCAACTGACCTCGACCGTCAAGCAGAACTCCGAGACCGCGCGCCAAGCGAATCAATTGTCCACCAGTGCCAGTGAAGCCGCGGCCAACGGCGGCGTGGTGGTGAACGAAGTGGTCAACACCATGGAAGCGATTGCCGCATCGAGCAGGAAGATCAGCGACATCATCGGCGTCATCGACGGCATCGCGTTCCAGACCAACATCCTGGCGCTGAATGCGGCGGTCGAAGCCGCCCGTGCCGGCGAGCAGGGCCGCGGTTTCGCGGTTGTTGCAAGCGAAGTGCGCAGCCTGGCGCAGCGCAGCGCGGCTGCGGCGAAAGAGATCAAGACGCTGATCAACCAGTCGGTTGCCGAGGTCGAGGCTGGCGCTCGGCTGGTCGACCAGGCGGGCAGCACCATGCGCGATGTGGTGGCGAGCGTGAAGCGGGTCAGCGAAATTATTGGCGAGATCACCAGCGCCAGCGAGCATCAGAGTCATGGCATCGAAGAAGTCAACCGCGCGGTGGCGCTGATGGACCAGGCGACGCAGCAGAACGCGGCGCTGGTCGAACAATCCGCCGCAGCCGCGGGCTCGCTGCAGAGTCAGGCCGCGTCCCTGGCTGGCGTGGTTGGAACCTTCAAACTCAACCTAAACCCGGCCTGAGCGGCGCAGTCTACCTGCGCGCTGGCCCAGACCGCCAGGTCAAACCGCATCGACCCCTGCGCGCAATTGATCGAGGACATCATCGCACTGCTTGCCTGGAATCTGCATCCCGAGAATCTAGCGATTCCCTACCTCGCCTGAAAGCCTGGAGTTGGCGGATTGCTTACGATTGACCGCGCCGGGCTGGACATGCGCCCGCCAGAACGGCCGCCATGGCGTCGGCAAGCGGTGGGTGGCACCTTAAACGCAGGGCCGTGCGCTGGCCTGCAGTCTGCCCGGAGCGGATTCAGAGATAGGCGCGCCTACGCGGCAACCGGCCCCTGATCGCCAGGAAACCAGACATTTTTTCTGTGGTCGGCCGTATGGTGGGACGAGTAGCGAAATTGCTCGAAGAACCGCATAAATACCAGCCTTGTGGCGGAGGGACGGGGATTCGAACCCCGGTCAGGCTATAAACCTGAACACGCTTTCCAGGCGTGCGACTTAAACCGCTCATCCATCCCTCCGGGGCGGCGAAGTATACCAAAGGAGTCAAGTCAATCGCCGGCTACCGTGAACTGAAGGTTCATTTGCGCCTTGGCGATCTCTTCTTCGCTGTTGCGCGGGGCCGCGTCGCGGGCGGCTTCGATACGGTCGAGGTACTCCGGCGTGATGTCGCCGGTGACGTAGATGCCGTCGAAGCACGAGGCTTCGAAGTGCGCCAGGCGCGGGTTGACGTCGATGACCGATCGGACCATCGCGGCGGCATCCTGATAGACCAGCGCGTCGGCGCCGATAGCGGCACGGATCTCATCGTCCGAACGGCCGTTGGCAATCAATTCACCTCGGGTCGGCATGTCGATGCCATACACATTCGGATAGCGCACCGGTGGCGACGCCGAAGCGAAGTACACCTTGTTGGCGCCCGAATCGCGGGCCATCTGAACGATTTCGTGTGAAGTGGTGCCGCGAACGATGGAGTCATCGACCAGCAGCACATTTTTGCCCTTGAACTCGACGCTCATCGCGTTCAGTTTCTGGCGAACCGACTTCCGGCGCACGGCCTGGCCCGGCATGATGAAGGTGCGCCCCACGTACCGGTTCTTCAAGAAGCCTTCCCGGTAGTCCAGGTTGAGCTTCATCGCCAGCTGCATTGCCGAAGGTCGCGAGGTATCGGGGATCGGCATCACCACGTCGATGTCGCCCAGGCGCAGCTCGGAGACGATGCGCTCGGCAAGGTACTCGCCCATCTTCAACCGGGTGGCGTATACCGAAGCGCCGTCGATGACGGAATCGGGCCGCGCAAAATAAACGTATTCGAAGATGCAGGGCGCGAGAACCGACTGCCCCGAGCACTGGCGCGCATGGAAACTGCCGTCGAGATGAATGAACACGGCTTCGCCCGGGGCGATGTCGCGCACCATCCGATAGCCCAGACCTTCGAGCGCCACAGACTCAGAGGCAACCAGGTACTCGGTGCCGGTATCGGTTTCGGCAACGCCGTAGCACAAGGGACGAATGCCGAAGGGGTCGCGAAACGCCAGCACACCGTGGCCGGCGATTTCTGCGATGACGGCATAGGCGCCACGCACCCGGCGATGGACCTCGGCGATCGCCTTGAAAATGGCGTCCGGATCGAGATCTTCGCCGGAAGAAGCCGCCTGCAGCTCGTTGGCCAGAACGTTGAGCAGCACCTCCGAGTCTGACTCCGTGTTGATGTGTCGACGATCCCGTCGGAACATGTCGTCCTTGAGCTGCTCGGAATTGGTCAGATTGCCGTTGTGCACCAGCGTGACCCCAAAAGGCGCGTTGACGTAGAACGGCTGCGCTTCTTCAGAATCACCCGCCGATCCGGCCGTGGGATAGCGGACATGGGCGATGCCTGAATTGCCCGGCAGCGAGCGCATGTTGCGGGTGCGGAAAACATCGCGCACCTGGCCGTTGCCTTTGTGCATGTTGAATTTCTTGCCCATCGCCGTGGCGATGCCGGCAGCGTCCTGGCCGCGGTGCTGCAGCAGCAGCAGCCCATCGTAGAGCAGCTGATTGACCGGCGTTCGGGATACCACGCCAAGAATGCCGCACATTGTTGCTCTCGCTTTCAGGTCGTTTGAATGCCGCTTGCGCGCTGCGGCAGAAATGGCTCGATCTGGTGCGCGATCGCATCGAGCAAAGGTTTGCAGAACGCGCCGCGCCACCCCTCGCCGCGATCGATGCCCAGCATACGCGCAGCGGCCACCACGAGCACGATCAGAACTGCCGCCCGCAGCAGGCCGAACAACGCGCCAGTCAGGCGGTCTACGCCGCCCAATCCGCCAGCACGCAGACCTTTGGCCAGCAGATAGCCCACCAGGCGCACCACGATCAGCAGGCCGATGAACACAGCCACCCAGATCCCTATACCGTACTGCATCTGTCCGGTTGCAAGGATGGCCCCGGGTGCCAGAAGCGGCGTGCCGATCAGCGCAATAACCCAGGAAGCCAGCCCGAACAGGGTCCGCGTGAGCCCGATGAAAAAGCCATAACCGACGGACAAGCCGACGGTGATCAGCACGAACCAGTCCCACCCGGTCATCGGCGGCAGCGACATGCATCCGGCTGTCGAAGTTGAATCTGGCCCGCAGCGCACAGGCCTGACGGGTGCATCAGTAAGCCACCACAGTGACTTCAACGCCCGCCGCCCGCAGTTTGCTGCGCACTTTCTCTGCCGCCTCGCGACTGGCGAACGGGCCAACCCGAACCCGGACCCGATCACCCTGCTGCGTTTTCACGTGTTCCGTGTAGGCCTTGGCGCCCACCTTGCGCACCCGTTCCGCCTGTTCGAGAGCCGCTTTTTCGCTCGCGAAAGCACCCACCTGCAGATGGAACGCACCGGGTCGGGCATCGGCGCCCTTCTCCGCCTTCTCCGCCTTCTCCGCTTTCTCCGCCTTCTCCGCCCTGACCGCGCCGGGCGCGGGCGCGGGCGGGGGCGGCGGCACCGCTGCTGAGAGCCGCGCCGCATCGCCGGGCGTTGGTGCTGTCGGCAGCGTGGCGGGTGCCTGCACACCGGCCACCGCAGGCTCAGGCGTCACCGTTGTGTCTGACCCTGCAGTTGTTGGCGCAGCGGGAAGGCCCGGCGCATCGACATCGCCGGGCGACCTTGCGGGCTTATCGGGACCATCGGCGCGCTCGGTGACCGGTGTGTCACGCGAGGGGATTCTCACCGATACATCGTCGCGGACCTGTCGAGGCTCGGAATCCAGAACGAGGGGCAGCACGATGGCGGCCAGCAGGGCCAAAGCCGCCGCGCCGACTACCCGGCGTCGAGCCCGTTTTTTCTGCG
>JAYVOV010000467.1:0-4680 GCA_043757735.1 Burkholderiaceae bacterium | reverse complement strand
ACTTGCTCTCGCGCATTTCCTTGATGCGGGTGATCACCCGGATGGTGTCGCCATGGAACACCGGATGTTTGAAGCGGATGTCGTTCATGCCGAGGTTGCCCAGGGTGGTGCCAAGCGTGGTCTCGGCCACGCTCACACCCACGATCAGGCCCAGGGTGAACAGGCTGTTGACGATGCGCTGGCCGAATTCAGTGCCTTTTGAAAATTCTTCGTCGAGGTGCAGCGGCTGCGGGTTGTGGGTCATCGCGCAGAACAGCACGTTGTCCATCTCGGTGACGGTGCGAGTGAGCGCGTGTTTGAACTCCATGCCGACCTGAAATTCGTCGTAGTAGAGACCTGCCATGTGTGGCCTTCTTTCGCTGGTGGTTTTGAGTGGCTGGACCGCCGGCAGGCGGTTCGGTGTTCGGTGTTCGGTGTTCGGTGTTCGATGCTCGGTGTTCGGTGTTCGGTGTTCGGTGTTCGATGCTCGGTGCACGATGCTCAGGGCTCGATAATCGAACGCCCCTGGATGCCCCAATGGCCCGCGCGCTCGGTGACCAGAAACACCGCCTGCCTGGGCCGCTCGAGCTGCATATCTATCGCGACATTGACCGCGGTCGGTGCGGCCTGAATCGCCGCAAGCTTGCGCGACACCACTCGCTGCCAGGTGGCACGTCGCAGTTGCGCGACCAACTGCGCCGCGGCGTCGAAGCGGCGCACCTCGCCCGGCCGCACCTGGACCAGCGGATAGTTCATCAGCGAGCCGCAGGTATCGAAGTCCTGCGCATTCCAGGCGTCGAGATAGCGCCCGACCAGAGCCAGCGCCAGGTCGGCATGCGTCTGCGTCGGGCCGTCGGGCCCGGGGTCAGCGCCGAAGCGGGCCTGCATGCCCCAGTGCTCGCGGCCTTCGACCAGCATGCGGGTCACGATGTAGGTGACCTGATTGACCAGAATCGGGGCGCCCGCCTTGTTGTAGCGCGTCCAGCCGCCGCGGATGTGCACCACATCGGGACTGACGTGCAGCACCTCGGGTGGCGCGCCCACCGAGTGGTCCCAGCCGGTGGCGATCACCGGTTCCCAGGACATGCCGCTGTCGTGTTCTTCACGGGTGGCGACAAAACGAATCGGCGCGCGGCCGGGAACCCGGACATGCGGGAAGTTCAGGCCGTCAGACCAGCGTTCGGGCGAGCGTGAATTGAAGCCGTCAATGAACTTCCAGTAGGCGGCCAGGGCGGCTTCGCGGGGGTCTGCGGTCATTTTGGGGCGCTTTCTCGGGCGGCGGGCACTTCGCGGGCGGCGGGAACTTCGCGGGGATCCCAGCATTTCTCCAGCACATCAGCCGGCCAGTGTGTCGGCTTGTGTGTCTGGCGGTCAACGCCCACGTGCACCACCCGCCCGCGCCCGGCCAGCACCGGCTCGGCAGAGTTCAAGTCCCAGATCTCGACCGAGTGCTCGAGGCTGGCCCGGCCGAGCTTGACCGCTTCGAGCTTACACAGCACCGCACCCGGCACCAGCACCTGGCGAAGGAAGTCGTACTCGCAGTGGGCCATCATGGCGCCGAAGCTGGGGTGCTGGCCGCGCAGGCCCATGGCCCGGTACCAGCTCTGGAAGCTGCGGTTGATGAAGGCGAAATAGCGCGCGTTGTTGACGTGCTGGGAGAAGCGATCCTCGGGCAGATCGTCTTCGGTGACGTCAATTCTCAGTTCGTGTTTCTGAAGGGGGGCCATGGTGCTCATCGTAGCGAATCGGCGGCCGGGGTCGTTTCGTATTGGGGCGCAAGTGCGCGCTGGCGGCGCTGCCCTAGCCGGTATGCTGCGGTGGCTGGCAGCGGATTTTCGATACGGGTGTCAGCCGACGCCGTGCCCGGTTCCGAAAGGTAGAAGTGAACCATCCAGACAATGAACGGCCCGATCTGCGGATCGTGCAGGACGCCCAGCGCGCCATCCTCGACGAAGCCCGTCCGCAGGCGGTGGCGCGGCAGCATGCCCGTGGCCGCCTCACGGTGCGCGAGGTCATCGGCACCCTGGCCGACGCCGACAGTTTCGTCGAATACGGCGGTCTGGCGCAGCCGGCGGTGAAGGGCATGACCGGTGCGGCCGACGGACTGGTGATGGGCACGGCCGAGGTCGGTGGCCGTGCGGTCGACCTGGTGCTGTACGACTACACCGTCTACGGCGGCACGCAGAGCGCGCTCAACCACATCAAGATCAGCCGGATGTTTGAGCACGCGATGCGCCATCGCCTGCCGGTCATCTGCTGGCTCGAGGGCGGCGGGGCACGCACTCAGGACATGCTGGTTCCGGCCCGTGGCGCGTCGACCACCTTCGTGGTGTTCGCGCGCTTGTCGGGCCTGGTGCCGACCATCGGGATCGTGCCCAGCCGGGCCTTCGCCGGGCACGCCAATCTGGCGGGCATGTGCGATCTGCTGATCGCGGCGCGCGATTCCGCAATGGGCCTGGCCGGACCGCCGCTGGTGGAAGCGGCGATGGGCATCAAACTCACGCCGGAAGAGATCGGGCCGGTGAGTGTGCACGTGCAGTCGGGCGTGGTTGATCTGCTGGCCGACGACGATGCGCACGCCATCGATCTGGCCAAACGTTATCTCGCGTATTTCGGGCCGCCTGCTGCCCCGGGCGAAACGCCCGACCCCGCGCCGCTGCGCACCCTGGTCCCGGAAAACCCGCGCCGCGCCTACGACGTGCGCAAGGTGATCAACCACCTGGCCGACGTTGGCAGCGTGCTCGAACTCAAGCCGGCCTACGGCAAGGCGGTGGTCACCGCCCTGACCCGATTTGCCGGCCGCGCGGTGGGTATCGTGGCGAGCCAGCCGATGCACCTCGGCGGCGCCATCGACAGCGCCGCCTCGGTCAAGGCGGCGCGGTTCGTGCAGATCTGCGATGCCTACGACATTGCGCTGCTGCTGCTGTGCGATACACCCGGCCTGATGGTCGGCCCGGAGGCGGAAAAGACCGGGCTGGTCCGCCACAGCGGCCGCTTGCTGTCGGCGATCGCCAATGCCACCACGCCGATCTTGACGGTAGTGCTGCGCAAGGCCTACGGGCTGGGCTACTACATCATGGGCTCGCAGCCACTCGAACCGGCGGTGCTGCTCGCCTGGCCAACCGCCGAATACGGCGGCATGGGGCTGGGCGGCGCAGTCAACATCTTGCACAAGGCGGAGCTGGCGGCGCTCGAAGACCCGGCCGCGCGCGCCAGGCGTCATGCCGAACTGACCGATGAACTCAAGCGTGAGCACACCGCCGTGGAAGCGGCCGGCAAGTTTGTTTACGACAACGTGATCGATCCGGCCGACACGCGTGAGATCCTGTTGCGCACCTTGCGGACCCTGGTGCCGGCCCCGGCACGGGCGCAGCGCAAGCGGGTAATCGAACCGTTCTGAGAAAGCCCATTCAGAGACCGAGCCATGATCGATGCCACCCTATAGCCCCGTTTTCTGGAATTCGGTGATCTACAGTGAGAGAAGTTCTCGCCTTTGCGTCCGGTGCGCTGCGCGATCCCGCCAATGTCGGCGCGATCCTGCCTGCTTCCCGCTGGCTGGCCCGGGCCATCGCCAGGGAGGTGCTCCAGTCCCCGTGCCAGATGGTCGTCGAGATCGGCGCAGGCACGGGCGCTGTGACGCGAGCGATCCTCGATCATGGCTATCCCCGGGAGCAGTTGTTCGCGCTCGAGCGCGATCCGAAGTTCGTCGACTGGCTGCGCCGCAAGCTGCCCGGCGTCGGCGTGGTCGAATGCTGCGCCTCCGAGGTCGACAAGGTGGTCAGGCGTGGCATTGCGACGACCATCGTGTCGTCGCTGCCTTTCAAGTCGATGCCGCGCCCGGAAGCGCTGCGCTGTGTCGGCGCCCTGGTTTGTGCCCTGGAGGGGTCGGCGGGGTCTCGCCTGATCCAATACAGCTACGGCATCGGCATTCCGCCGCCCTTCGAGGCTCCGGCCGAGCTGCAGTGGGCCAGGGTCGGGGTGGTGCTGCGCAACGTCCCGCCGGCGACGGTCTGGCGGCTGACGCGCCGGGGGCTGTAGACCACCGGTTTGGCGCACCGCCCGGCCCACCGCCCGGCGTCTGTGTACGGCGCCTGTGTACGGCGCGTTCCGGCGCGTTCCGGCGCGCAGGGGCGGCGCTCAGCCCAGCGCCGGCTGCGATACCGGCAGGGGCAGATCGAGGGTGGTGGTGCGGCGCAGTTCGCGCCGGTACCTGGTGTCGTCGAAAGGCCGGGCCCGATGCATGCTGGCGCGGTTGTCCCAGATCACCAGGTCGCCGTCACGCCAGGCATGGCGGTAGACGAATTTTTCCTGGGTGGCGTGAGCCATCAGGTCGCGCAGCAATAGGCGCGCTTCTGGCATCGGCCAGCCGACGATGGTGCTGGCGTGCGAGGCCAGGTACAGCGCCGTGCGCCCAGTGCGCGGAAATTCTCGCAGCAGGGGGTGAACCGCGCCTTTGAGCTGTTCTTTTTCGGCTGCGGAAAACTCGAAACCCAGCACTTCCCGCGAGTAGGCGATCGAGTGCAGCACCTGCAGGCCGACCAGCGAGGCCTTGATTTCATCGTCAAGCGTGTCATACGCGGTGCGGGTGTCGGCGAATTCGGTGTCGGCGGACACCGGCGGCAGCACGCGGGTCGAGAGCATTGAATACCGGCCCGCCGGATCGACGAAGGATGCGTCGGTATGCCACAGCCGGTTGGCCAG
>JAYVOV010000466.1:0-4688 GCA_043757735.1 Burkholderiaceae bacterium | reverse complement strand
TTCGTCAGCGATCAGCCAAGCAACGCACTGCTCATCATCGATCGAGAAACGCGTCAACTGTTGGGGTCGGTGCCCCTCGGGGAGTCGCCGGAGGCGGTCTACGCGTCGCCGGATGGCAAGTTGCGGGCGGGCGCTTGTCCTTTGCCAATGGGCGCTCGAACCCTGTTTTTGTCGTCGATCTGCGCAAGCGCGAAGTCGCGAGTCAGATTGCCGTTGGGGAATTGCCGTGGGGTGTCTACAGTCCTCCGCGTTAACGCTTGCGCGACAAGGCGAACGCCGGGCCTTGCGATGCTGCCGGGTCAGCGAGGTCCGTCGAGCAGCTCGAAAGTCTGAATGCCACCGCTGTACTAGCGTGACGGCGCTACCGTCTCGCTGCGCACCAGCTTGACCATGCCGCGCCCGGGGCAGTACCACTCGCGGCTCACGATCGGAACCGCCACCGCGCCGATGACCGGATCCAGGTTGAGCCGCATCTTGTAGCTGCCAATCGCGAGCACACAATGCTCGAAGCGTCCTGCGGGCACCGCACGGTCTCATCTGTCGATTCAATCCAAGTGGCTCAAGTGGCTCAAGTGGCGCAGGCTGGGCCGGTCACTTCGATTGGCTTCTTTTGGCGCAACTCGACCGAATTTCTGACGGCGATGATCTCGGCCATGATCGATACTGCGATCTCGCCCGGGGTGCGGCTGCCGATGTCGAGCCCGATCGGTCCGTGCAGGCGGTTGATCTCAGTTTGCGACAGGTCGAACAGGGCCAGCCGCTCCTTGCGTTTGGCGGTGTTGGCCCGCGAGCCCAGAGCGCCGATGTAGAAGGCCGGAGATTTCAAGGCCTCGAGCAGCACCATGTCGTCGAGCTTCGGGTCGTGGGTGAGCGCAACCACGGCGCTGTGCGGGTCGAGTGCGAGTTCGATGGCGACATCGTCGGGCATGCCAGTGGCGAAGCGTGTTCCAGGCACCTCCCAGGTCAGGTTGAATTCTTCGCGCGGGTCACAGCAGATCACCTCGAAGTCGAGCATCATGGCCATTTGCGCCAGCACGCGCGAAAGCTGGCCGGCGCCGATCATCAGCAGCCGCCAGCGCGGGCCGAAGATGGCGCGCAGCACTTTGCCGTCGAAACTGAACGCCTCGCCACGATGGGCTCCTTCCAGGGACACCTGGCCGGTCTCCAGGTCGAGTTGTCGCGCGACAAGCTCATGACGGGCGGTGCGCGCCAGCATATCGTCGATCCACTGCGACGAAACCAGGGGTTCCTGCACCAAGCGCAGCGTGCCGCCGCAGGGCAGTCCGAACCGCGCAGCCTCTTCCTTGCTCACGCCGTAGCGGATCTCGGAGGGTTTGGCGACCCGTTCGCCGGTGCGAACCCGTTCGATGAGATCGTCTTCTACACAGCCGCCCGACACCGAACCGACAACCAGTCCGTCGTCTCGCAGTGCCAGCAGAGCGCCGGGCGGCCGTGGCGCCGAACCCCAGGTCTCGACGACAGTGACCAGCCAGACGCGCCTGCCGGCCTGATGCCAGTCACGCGCTTGTTGAAGGACTTGCAGATCGAGGCTATCCATTTGATGTCTCCGAATGTGGCCCAGGTGGCGCGGCGGGCGGACTCAATGTCACTTGACGAGGAGCCAGGTGATCACAGCGCCGATGGCGGCGCCGATCGCGACCCAGCCCCAGGGAATGCCAGCCGGCTGCGCGATGGGCATTGCGGCCTCCGACCCGGACGCGGCGGTGGCGGGGAGCGCGGGCGCGGCTTCGGCCAGGGGCTGCTCACCCGGGCCCGCTTCGACCGCAGGCGCAGCCGCAGCGCGTTGCGCCAGCAGGTATTTTTCGAACGCCGTAAAAAACTCGCCGGCGACTTTCTCGGCAGCGGAATCGACCAGCCGGGAGCCGATCTGGGCGATCTTGCCCCCGACCTGTGCCTTGGCTGTGTAGCGAAGCACGGTTTCCTGGCCGTCGGCGGTCAATGCGACGTCGGCTGCGCCCTTGCCAAAACCAGCGACGCCGCCTTGACCATCGAATTCGATCGTGTACGAATTGGGCGCCTGAACATTGAGCAGGCGCAGGCGCCCTTTGAACTTGGCGTTGACAGGGCCGATCCGAACCACCATGACGGCGGTGTATTCGTCGGGTCCGGTGAGGTCAAGCGATTCGCAGCCGGTGATGCAGGCCTTGAGCGCCTGCGGGTCGTTCAATGCCGTCCAGGCATGTTCGATATCCGCCGGCAGACGGCGTTCTCCCTCGAGATTCATAATGCTTCGATCCTTGTCGTGGTGTTCATCGGGTGGAGCGGGGCACTGAAGCCGGGCGGCGCAGATTGGCTGAGCGCTGGCGTTGCACCGCCTGGGCGATGTCAGCGAGACTTCGCAGATCATGCACTGGAATCATCACCGATGTGTGGGGCAGCAGGGCTTTGATGCCCGCGGCCTTTGGCTCGAAACCGGCGTACCGCAGCAGCGGATTGAGCCAGATAATTTCGCGGGCCCAGCGCGCCAGCGCCGCCGCCGCCTGGCTCAATTCGCCGGCGTCGTCGCGGTCCAGGCCATCGGTGACGAGCAGCAGCGAGGCGTTGCCAGTCAGGACCCGTCGCGCCCAATGCCGGTTGAAATCATCCAGACTGCTGGCGATCCGGGTGCCGCCGCGCCAGTCCTGCGCGGCCTGGCCGGCCAGCGCCAGTGCTTCATCCGGATCGCGGTGACGAAGGCAGCGCGAAATGTCGGTCAAACGGGTGCCGAAGACAAAGGTATGCGTGCCGCGATGGCGCCGCGACAGGCCATGCGCGAAATGCAGAAAGGCCCGCGAGTAGCGTTCCATCGAGCCTGAGATGTCGATCAGGATGACCAATGGGGGACGCAGCTTCTTGCGCTTCTCGAATTCCAGCCGCGGCGCGTCGGGCTGCCTGGGCATGGTCCGCAGCGACGCCTGAAGATTCAGGTGGCCGCGCGAGGCGCGCACGCGTCGCCGACTGGTGACGGGGCGCAAGGGCAACTCGATCTGCCGTGCCAGGCGCTGCGCGATCGCGAATTCCTGCACGCTCATCGATTCGAAGTCGGTCACCTGCAGTCGCTCGCGCTCGGAGTGGGTCATGATCGCGTCGATGGTCTGTTCTTCTTCGGCGTGGCCCTGACCGGTCTTGGGCGGGTCGGCGGCGCGCTGCGGTGCGAGCGCTTCTTCGACCCGGCGCGGGCGCTGCGGCCGATCTTCGCGGTCGCCGCGACCGCTGACCTTGGGCAGCATCAGGTACATCAGCCGCTCGAGCAGCTTAGGGTCGCGCCAGAACGCGGCGAAGGCTGCATCGAAGATCGGCTGCTGCTCGTGCGATTCGAGCATCACTGCCGACAGCGCTGCGTGCAGGTCGTCGCGGCGCGCCACGCCCAGGGTTTCGATCGCCTTGACCGCGAACAGCGCCCGGTCGGTGCCCACGGGCAGACCGGCCGCGCGCAGTACGCGTGCGAAGTGCAGGATGTTTTCGGCTAGCCGTTGTGGCATGGCGGGTGGGGGCGGGTTTGGTTCTGCGTTCGGGCGTGCGCATGAGTGTGCGCTTGTATCTGCGCTTGTATCTGCGCTTGTATCTGCATCAGGCGGGCAGGGCGCCCTGAACCCGCAGTTCGTCGAGCAGGCGGACGATCTCGCCGCCCTGCAGCCGTGCGATGTCGTCCTGATACTTGAGCAGGACCCCCAGGGTCGATTCGACCGATTGCGGATCCAGCGCCATCGCGTCGAGAGCGAGCAATGCGTTGGTCCAGTCGATTGCCTCGGCCACACCGGGCGCCTTGAAGAGATCCAGGGTGCGCATTTTCTGCACGAAACTCACCACCTGCAGGGACAGCCGTTCAGATGCGCCCGGTGCCTTGAGCCGCAGAATCTCGAGCTCGCGTCGGGCATCCGGGTAGTCGACCCAGGCGTACAGACAGCGCCTGCGCAACGCATCGTGGATCTCGCGAGTGCGGTTCGAGGTCAGCAGCACGATCGGCGCGTGTTCGGCACGGATCGTGCCCAGTTCGGGGATTGTGATCTGCCGTTCGGCAAGGGTTTCCAGCAGAAACGCTTCAAAGGGCTCGTCGGCGCGGTCGAGCTCGTCGATCAGCAGCACCGGCGGGCGCGACTGAGTGAGTGCAGCCAGCAGGGGCCGTTCGATCAGCAGCTCGCGCCGATACAGCGATTGGGCGATCTGCTGACGATCGGTCTCGTGCGCGGCTTCGGCAAGACGGATCTCGAGCATCTGGCGCGGCACGTTCCATTCGTAGGCGGCCTGCGCGAGGTCGAGACCCTCGTAGCATTGAAGACGGATGAGCGGGGTCTGGAGCGCCGCAGCCAACGCTTTGGCCAACTCGGTCTTGCCGACACCGGCTTCGCCTTCGAGAAGCAGCGGCCGATTCAGGCGCAGCGCCAGGAATACCGCCGTGCCGAGCCTGCGATCGGCGACATAGCTCTGGGTCGCGAGCAATTCGAGCACGCGATCGACATCCGGAAGGTCATGCATGTGAGCGCTTTGATTGGGAGAAGTGAGAGGGTTGAGGCATTGGTGCGCCTGCCCGCTCGCCCGGCGTTCAAGGCCGCGGGTCCGCGAGTGGCCCGCCCTCCGGGATGCAGGCAGGCGGGCCTGCGGCGCCCGCCCGCAAACGCCCTGAACAGGCGCGCGGGCGAGCGTGCGCAGTCAGCGGGCGAGCGCCGCTTCGACAGCGCGCTTGGTCA
>JAYVOV010000465.1:0-4697 GCA_043757735.1 Burkholderiaceae bacterium | reverse complement strand
AGCGACTCGCCGGCGCGGAACTTGCCCGCCGCGCGGGCCTGCTCGCGCTGGCGCTGCATGGCTAGGTCGAACCCGGCCTCGTCGACGGCGACATTGCGCTCGCGGCAGATGTCGGCGGTGAGATCGAGCGGAAAACCGAACGTGTCATACAGTTTGAACGCGGTCTCGCCATCGAGCACGGTGGGCCCGCCCGCCAGCGCGGTTTCGAGAATTGCCATGCCGTGCTCGAGGGTTTCGCCAAAGCGCTGCTCTTCCTGCAGAAGCACTTCGGCCACGCGGACCTTGGCCGCCCGCAGTTCGGGGTAGGCGTTGCCCATCATGAGGTCGAGATCTTCGGCCAGCCGGTGAAAGAACGGTCTGGTCTGCCCGAGCTTGTAGCCGTGGCGCAGTGCGCGCCGGATGATCCGGCGCAGCACGTAGCCGCGGCCTTCGTTGCCGGGAATAACGCCGTCGACGATCAGGAAGGCGCAGGCACGGATGTGGTCGGCAATGACCCGCAACGACGCCACGTTCAGATCGGCAATGCCGGTCTCACGCGCGGCCGCCTTGATCAGCGCCTGGAAGATGTCGATCTCATAGTTGCTGTGCACATGCTGCAGCACTGCGGCGAGGCGCTCCAGACCCATGCCGGTGTCGACGCAGGGCTTGGGCAGCGGCGTGAGGACGCCGGCCGCATCGCGCTCGAACTGCATGAAGACCAGGTTCCAGATTTCGATGTAACGGTCGCCGTCTTCTTCAGGGCTGCCTGGCGGGCCGCCCGCCACCGCGGGGCCGTGATCGAAGAAGATCTCGGAGCACGGGCCGCAGGGACCGGTATCGGCCATCTGCCAGAAGTTGTCCGACGCATAGCGCGCGCCCTTGTTGTCGCCGATGCGCACAATGCGCTCAGGCGGCACGCCGATCTCATTGGCCCAGATGCCGTAGGCCTCGTCGTCTTCCGAGTAGACCGTGACCCAGAGTTTTTCAGGCGGCAGACCGTACACACCGGTCAGGAGATCCCAGGCGTGGCGGATTGCCTCGCGCTTGAAATAATCGCCAAACGAGAAGTTACCGAGCATCTCGAAGAACGTGTGATGCCGGGCGGTATAGCCGACGTTTTCGAGGTCGTTGTGCTTGCCGCCCGCGCGGACACTGCGCTGAGCGGTGGTGGCGCGCCGATACGGACGCTGCTCTTTGCCCAGGAAAACATCCTTAAACTGAACCATGCCGCTGTTGGTGAACAGCAGCGTCGGATCGTTGGCGGGTACCAAAGGACTGGAGGCCACAATCGTGTGGCCGCGTGCCTCGAAGAACTCGAGGAACTTCTCGCGGATCTCGGCCGACTTCATTTCGATTGGAATTCGTTGATTTATAAGGAATTTACAATTCTACCGAAACACCCTGCCCCTCGCCGCCCCGCGAGGCCAAAAAAAGCGCCCCAACCGAGGCGCCGATCGAACAAGGACGACGCTCCGGGGCTCTCGACAAGCCCAAATCGGGCATCGGGCAAGCCTGAAAACGTGAACGGATCCGCGCAACGGAACACCCGCCGCCGACGCCGTCAGCCAAATGAGGTAATTTCCACCCCCATGAAAACCGCTCTCGATTCCATCCGGGTCCTCGATCTGACCCGAGTACTCGCTGGCCCCTGGTGCGCACAGAACCTCGCGGACCTGGGCGCCGAAGTGATCAAAGTCGAACGCCCCGGCGCCGGCGACGACACCCGCACCTGGGGCCCCCCCTTTCTCAAAGACAAGCACGGCAACGACACCGCCGACGCAGCCTATTTTCTGGCCGCCAATCGTGGCAAGAAATCGATCCTGCTCGACATCGCAACGCCGGCGGGCCAGCAGGCGGTACGTGAACTGGCCCGGATCAGCGACGTGGTGCTCGAGAACTACAAGGTGGGGCAGCTGAAGAAGTACGGCCTGGACTACGACAGCCTGAAGGCGGTCAATCGGAAGCTCGTCTACTGCTCGGTCACCGGCTTCGGTCAGACCGGTCCATACGCACACCGCGCGGGCTACGACTTCATCATCCAGGGCATGGGCGGCATGATGTCCGTGACCGGCGAAGCCGACGACCAGCCCGGCGGCGGCCCGCAAAAAGTGGGCGTGGCGGTGGCCGACCTGATGACCGGCATGTACGCCACCCAGGCCGTGCTGGCAGCGCTGTTCCACCGCGAGCGCAGCGGCGAGGGCCAGTACATCGACCTGGCACTGCTCGACGTCCAGGTCGCGATGATGGCCAACATGAACACCAACTACCTCGTCAGCGGCAAGGCGCCGCACCGCTGGGGCAATGCGCACCCCAACCTCGTCCCCTACCAGACATTCAAGGCCAGCGATGGCTGGGTAATCATCGCGGTCGGCAACAATGACCAGTTCCGGCGCTTCTGCGAGGCCGGCGCGTGTCTCGAACTCTTCCAGGATCCGCGCTTTCTGCGGGTGCAGGACCGGATCGTCAACCGCGAGCAGCTGATTCCGCTGCTGCGCGAAGTGGTGGCACGGCGCACTCAGCAGCAGTGGATCGACGCGCTCGAGAAGGCCGGTGTGCCCTGCGGCCCGATCAACGATCTGGCGCAGGTGTTCCAGAACCCGCAGGTGCAGGCGCGAAACCTGCGCATCGACCTGGAGCGCGCGGACAGCGGGCCGGTGCCACTGGTCGGCAGCCCGATCAAGATGTCGGTCACGCCGGTTCGATACGGCCTGCCGCCGCCCCGCTTGGGCGAACACACACAGGCCGTGCTGAGCGAACTGCTCGGGTATAGCGCCGAACAGATCGCCGCAGCTGTCGGACCGGCGGGTGCCGCCACCGAAGACGTATCCTGAAGCCAGCAGAGGAGTATCGCGTGGGCCCGCTCAAAGAGTTGTATCGAACGATGGCGCGGATCCGTGCCTTCGAGAACGCCGCCGAGATTGCCAGCCAGGGGGGCGTCGGGGCCTACGGACAGGCCGCCACCGGCCAGGCGCTGGTGCGCGGCCCGCTGCATCTGTCGACTGGCCAGGAAGCGGTGTCGGCGGGCGTCTGCCTTCACCTGGCGCCGGCCGATCTGCTGACCTCGACCCACCGCGGGCACGGCCATACCCTGGCCAAGGGCGCCGATGTCGGGCGCATGATGTGCGAGTTGTTCGGGCGCGCCACCGGCACCAATGGTGGCAAGGGCGGTTCGATGCACATCGCCGATTTTTCGGTGGGCATGCTGGGCGCCAACGGTGTCGTCGCGGCCGGCCTGCCGATCGCGGTCGGCGCGGCGCAGGCACTCAAGCTGCAAGGCCGCGACGCGGTTGTCGTCTGCTTCTTCGGCGACGGCGCGATCAATCGCGGGCCGTTCCTCGAATCTCTCAACTGGGCCAAGGTGTTCCACCTGCCGGTGCTGTTCGTGTGCGAGGACAACCGCTGGTCGGCAACCACCCGCACCGACGCGATGACCGCCGGCGCAGGCGCCGCGGCGCGCGCCCGCTCCGTCGACATGATCGCCGAACCGGTCGACGGCAACGACGTGCTCGCGGTCCACGACCAGGCCGGCGCACTGCTGCGCGCGGTGCGCGCCGGCGACGGGCCGCGTCTGCTGCACGCCGTCACCTATCGTTTCAAGGGGCATGTGTCAGTCGACCCGGCCGCCTACCGCAATCCACAGGAGGTCGCACGCGCCCTCGAGAACGATCCCATTGCGCTGGCACGGGCGCGGTTCCTGTCGCAAGGGGGCGCGGCGGCCGAACTCGACACGATCGACCACGCAGCGCGCGCCGAGATCGACGCCGCGCTCGCCCTGGCCAACGCCGCACCGTGGCCCGATGCAGCGGCCGCATTCACCGATGTCCAGACGACCGGAGCCGGACAATGGCGCTGACCACCCTCACTTATGCAAAGGCAGCCGCCCGGGCGCTGGAAATGGCGATGCGCGCCAACGAGCGCGTCGTGACGCTCGGCGAGGACATCGGTCGCGGCGGCATCTTCGGGCAATACCAGGGGCTGCTCGAAATATTCGGTTCGCAGCGCGTCGTCGACACGCCGATTTCCGAAAGCACCATCCTGGGCGCGGCGGTGGGCATGGCACTGGCCGGGCTGGTGCCGGTGGCCGAGATGCGGGTCGTCGACTTCGCGCTGTGCGCAATGGACGAAATCGTCAACCAGGCCGCCAAGAACCGCTACATGTTCGGCGGCCAGGGTCGGGTTCCGCTGGTCGCCCGCATGCCGATCGGGCATTGGAGTTCATCGGCGGCGCAGCATTCGCAGTCGCTGGAAGCCTGGTTCGCGCACATGCCGGGCCTGGTCGTGGTCTGCCCAGGCAATCCGCAGGACAACTTCAGCCTGCTCGGCGCGGCGCTGGCCTGCGGCGATCCAGTGATCTACATGGAGCACAAGGAACTGTGGGGCGTGAGCGCCGAGGTCGACGAAAGCCTCGTCGTCCCGCTCGGGCGCGCCGCGACACTGCGCACTGGCAGCGACATCACCCTGGTGAGCTGGTCCAAGATGGCGCAGGTCACGCTGACCGCGGCCGATTCGCTGGCCGCCGAAGGCATATCGGCCGACGTCATCGACCTGCGGACGCTGTGGCCCTGGGATCGTGACGCGGTGCTCGGTTCGGCCGCGCGTACCGGGCGCCTGCTGGTCGTGCACGAAGCCATCCAGGCGGCCGGATTCGGCGCCGAGATCGCCGCGACCGCGGCGCAGGAGATCGACTGCCGGGTCGCCCGGCTGGGGGCGCCACGCAT
>JAYVOV010000464.1:0-4719 GCA_043757735.1 Burkholderiaceae bacterium | reverse complement strand
GCAGGATCAGGAAGTCATAGGCGGCACGAAAACGCAGATGCTCGACCAGCCGCAGGGGCGCCGTGCCGGTGCGCCGCTCGAAGCGCGGTTGCAGTGACCAGATCTCGCGCATGTCGGCGATGATCCGCTTCTGGATGGCGAGCTTGGCGCCTTGTTCGTCAGTGACAGCGTCGATGGTTTCGTGCAGCGCCGGGATCGCCTGTTCGCCGGCGGCGACCCGCGCATTCCAGCGGATCCGAACCTCCTGCCAGAGCAGCGTGGCGAACAGGAAACCCGGCGAGACCGACTTGCCTTCCAGCACGCGCTCGTCGGTGCGGGTCAGGGCAACCCGGATGAAACGTTCGCCGTCGGGCTGTTCGAGAATCATGTCGAGCAGGGGCAGCAGCCCATGATGGAGGCCCTCGTTGCGCAGCTGCTGCAGACCCTCGAGCGAGTGGCCCGACTGCAGCAGCTTGAGCATTTCGTCGAACAGCCGTGCCGCCGGCACGTTGTGGATCAGCGAGGCCAGTTCGCGGATCGGGGCTTTGGTGCCCGGCTCGATGGCAAAGCCGGTCTTGGCGGCGAAGCGCGCGGTGCGAAGCATGCGTACCGGGTCTTCGCGGTAGCGCGTGGCCGGATCGCCGATCATGCGCAGCACCCGCCGATGCAGGTCTTTGACGCCGTCGTGGTAGTCGATGATGGCGTCGGCGACCGGGTCGTAGTACAGGGCGTTGATGGTGAAATCGCGGCGGGTGGCGTCTTCGGCCTGGGTGCCCCAGACGTTGTCGCGCAGGACACGCCCGTGCTCGTCGGTTTCGGCATCGGTCTGGAGCGCGCGGAAAGTCGAGACCTCGATGGTTTCGCGTCCGTACATCACGTGGACAATCTGGAACCTTCGGCCGATCAGCCGCGAGCGCCGGAACAGTTCGGTCACCTGTCCGGGCGTCGCGTCGGTGGCGACGTCGAAGTCTTTGGGTTTGAGGCCCAGTACCAGATCGCGCACGCCGCCGCCGACCACGAAGGCCTTGAAGCCGGCCTTTTGCAGGGTCTCGCAGGTGCGCATGGCCGAATGAGGCACTTCGGCACGGCTGATGCCTTCAGCCGTGGCGCTGTAGCGCACCGGCTCGCGTGGCACCGCATGACCGTGAACATTGATGCGCTGCCCCGACGGGTCCGGCGCGGGCGTTGCCTGTGCCTCGGGGCGGCGGCTGAAGAGTTTGCGGATGAATTTGGAGATCATTCGAACAAGGCCAGAGTGCGCCAGCCGCGCGCGAGCGCGACCGCCGCCAGCCTGCTGTCGGGGTTGGTGGCGACCGGGTCGGTGACCCGTTCGAGCAAGGCGATATCGTTGGCGGAATCGCTGTAGAAGGTCGAGCGCGGATAGTCGGCCAGGACGGTGCCTCGTTCGGCGAGCCAGTTGTCCAGGCGGATGACCTTGCCTTCGCGGAAACTGGGCACGCCGATGGGGCGGCCCGTAAAACCTTCCCCATCGCGTTCCACGCCGGTGGCGATCAGGTGCTCGATGCCGAAGCGCCGAGCGATCGGGGCGGTGACGAACTCGTTGGTGGCGGTGATGATGACGCACAGGTCGCCGCCGGCGCGATGGCGTTCGACCAGGGCCTGGGCGCTGGGGCGCAGCGCCGGAATGATGACTTCGGCCATGAACCGGTCGTGCCATTCGCGCAGCTTGTGCGGCGGGTTGGCGCCCAGCGGGGCGAGCTGAAACGCCAGAAACGCCGCGATGTCGAGGGTGCCAGCCTGATATTCGCGGTAGAAACGGTCGTTTTCGCGCTGCTGGTGGGCCTCGTCGACCACGCCGATGCGGGCGAGAAAGCGCCCCCATTCATAGTCGCTGTCGATGGGCAGCAGGGTGTGGTCGAGGTCGAAGAGTGCTAGATCCATGATTTTATGAGATTTTACCAGCCGATTGTGGCCTCTGGTTGACTGGCAGTGCGATCCACTCGCGCAGCAGCGGCAGCGTGATCGGACGTTTTCGGGCCAGTGCGAACCGGTCCAGTGAATTGAAGGTGGCCAGCAGGACGCGCATGTCGCGCGAGTGATGTGTCAGCAGCCACGGTATCAGGTCTGGCGGCAGCGTCAGTCCGCGCGCCTGCGCGGCCAGTTCCAGGGCATGCGCCCGGTCGGTGTCATTGGGCGCCTGTACTTCGAACACCAGGCCGGCGCCGAGTCGCGAGCGCAGATCGTCGCGCAGCGCGAGCGCGAGCGGCGGGCGGTCGCCGGTGGTGACGATAGCGCGCTGCGGATGCGCCGCCGCGGCGATGAAGCGGCGAAACAGGGACACCTGCTCATCGGGATCGAGATTCTGGACGTCATCGACCACCAGCAGGTCGGGGGCGGCCGGTTCCGGCTCTTTGAAGATGCTCGAACCGCGCAGCGCCATCGCCCGTGCGAGATGACTGCGGCCGCAGCCGGGCAGACCCCACAGATAGATGAACCGGTGCTCGCGACGACCCTCGCGCAGTTCGCGAAGCCGCTGCAGGCATTCGAGATTGCTGCCGGGCACGAAGTTGTCCAGGGTCGGTGCGACGTCGGACAGCAGGTCGAGGGCGAGCTGGCTCATTGATCGCGGGCGTAGAACTCGCTGGTCAGGTAGGCCCGATGGATGCGTCGGGCGCCGACCGCGAGCATGGCCGACAGCGGCAGCGCCATCAGTACACCGACAAACCCGAACAAGGTGCCGAAAGCCAGCAGCGCCAGGATCACCACGAGCGGATGCAGGCCGATACGCTCGCCGACCAGCCGCGGCGTGAGGATCATGCCCTCGATCAACTGACCGAGTCCGTAGACGATGGCGGTCGCGATCAGCCCCGGCAGGGGGCCGAGCTCGAGCATGCCGGTGATCAGTGCGAACACCAGACCCAGCGCAAAACCCAGGTAGGGGATGGCCACCAGCAGCCCGGTCAGCACGCCGATCGGCAGCCACAGCGAAAACCCCGCCACCAGCAGGCCGAGCGAATAGAACACGCTCAGGGCCAGCATCACCAGCAGCTGGCCGCGCATGTATTGCCCCAGGAGATCGTCGATTTCGCCCAGCACGTCGTTGGTCGGGGCGCGCCAGCGCGGCGGGATCATGGCCTGCATTCTGGCCATCAGGTCGTTCCAGTCAATCAGGAGATAGAACGTGAGCACCGGCACGAGAAAGACAAGGCCGATGATCTGCACCGTCGCCGACCATCCTGTGCGCGCATACGCGAACATGGCGGCCGCCCAGTCTTCGCCTGAACTGGCGAGCTGGCGGCTGAACCAGGCGCGGATGTCGGTGCTCTCCAGTTTGATGTCGAGCCCGAAAGTGTGTTTCAGCCACGGCAGCAGTCGTTCGGTGACGGCCTGCACCAGCGAAGGGAACTGGCGTCGGATCTGCCCGAACTCGGTCTGGACGATCGGCACCAGCACCAGGGTGATCGCGACCAGCACGAGCAGCGTCAACAGCATCACCAGCGTGACACCCACCGGCCGGGGCACGCGGTGGCGGGCTAGCAAGGCCACCCCGGGCTGCAGCACGTAAGCGAGGATGCCACCGGCCACGAAGGGCGTGAGCACCTGGCCGAGTGTGGACAGCACCCAGAGCAGCAGGAGGCCTACCGCTGCCCAGACAAGGGTCTGGCGCTGTTGTGGGTTCAGGGGCACGTTCAGGAGGGATCCGGACTCGAGGAGGCCCGATTCTATGCTGAGGAGGCTGTCGCAGTTGAATCTGCGCCGGCAGGATTCCGAAACGGTGACGGCGCGTCGCGCAGTCGGGGGCCGGTCGCGCGGTTGGCCCCCCCAGGGCGCTCGCCCGCGGTCCGGCGGCCCGGCCCGGCTACAATCCGGTATCGGCCGCCCCGCAGGCGGTCCTCGCCGCCGGTGCGCGGCCTCCCGCCAGTCACAAGCCCATGAGTACCCCGCTTTCTTACAAAGACGCCGGTGTCGACATCGACGCCGGTGATGCCCTGGTCGATCGCATCAAGCCGCTGGCGCGCCGCACGATGCGCGAAGGTGTGCTCGCCGGTATCGGCGGGTTCGGCGCGCTGTTCGAAGTGCCCAAGCGCTACAAGGAGCCGGTGCTGGTTTCGGGCACCGATGGCGTGGGCACCAAGCTCAAGCTCGCCTTCGCCCTGAATCGCCACGACACCGTCGGCATCGACCTGGTGGCAATGAGCGTCAACGACATCCTGGTGCAGGGTGCCGAACCGCTGTTTTTCCTCGACTACTTCGCCTGCGGCAAGCTGTCGGTCGATACCGCCGCGCAGGTCATCGGCGGCATCGCCACCGGTTGCGAACAAGCCGGCTGCGCGCTGATCGGCGGCGAAACCGCCGAAATGCCGGGCATGTACCCGGACGGCGAATACGACCTGGCGGGCTTCGCGGTTGGCGCGGTCGAAAAGTCGCGCATCATCAATGGCCGGACCATCGAGCCCGGTGACGTCGTGCTGGGGCTTGCCGCCAGCGGCGCGCACTCCAACGGCTATTCGCTGGTGCGCCGGGTGATCGAGCGCGCCTACGGTTCGCTGCAATCACCGCACATGGCCGACGATTTCCACGGTCGCTCGTTTGCCGATGCGGTGATGGCGCCGACGCGCATCTACGTGAAGTCCATGCTGGCGTTGATGCAGCAGCTGTCGGTCAAGGGCGCTGCGCACATCACTGGCGGTGGTCTGGTCGAGAACGTGCCGCGCATCCTGGGCGAGACCCTGCAGGCGGTTCTGTATCGCGATGCCTGGACGCTGCCGCCGCTCTTCG
>JAYVOV010000463.1:0-17948 GCA_043757735.1 Burkholderiaceae bacterium | reverse complement strand
CCGATTTCAGCACCCTGGCAGCGGGGATCATTCGTGGCGCGAGCTGAGCGGGTATGGCTGGTCGGTGCCGGTCCGGGCGACCCCGACCTGCTGACCGTCCAGGCGCTCAAGCTGCTGGCCCGTGCCAGCGTGCTGATCCATGATGCACTGGTGGCCGACGAGATCCTGGCGCTCGCACCTCAGGCAAAGCGGGTGCCGGTCGGCAAACGCGCCGGCCGGCTCAGCACACCGCAAGCGCGAATCAACCAACTCATCGTCGAACACGCGCAGGCGCTCGACCCCCACGGCACTGACCTGGTGATCCGATTGAAGGGCGGTGACCCGCTGATCTTCGCCCGGGCGCAGGAAGAGATCGATGCATTGCATGCGGCTGGCATCGCGTTCGGGGTGGCCTCGGGCATCACGGCAGCGCAGGCCGGATTTGCCGCGATCGGCGCACCAATGACCCGCCGCGGCGAACGCCGGGCGCTGGTGCTCGCCACGCCGCAGGTCAAATCTGGCGATACCAGCGATCTGTCCTGGGTGCGCCCGCTGCTGGCAAGCGGGGGCGGTGCGCTCTACATGGCTGCAACTTGCGCCGCCCGGGTGCGGGCAACCCTGCTGGTGATGGGCATGGCGGCGGATCTGCCGGCTGCGTGGGTGACCGATGTGTCGCGGCCCACCCAGCGCATCACACCGACCACTGTCGGGCGGCTCGATCGCGATGCGCCCACCGACGGTTCGCCAGCTCTGCTGCTGATCGGCAGCGACGCGACCGCAAACGCAGCGGCCATGCGCCGCGCGGGGCCGCGCGCGCAGGCGCCTATTCGCCGGGATACAGTCGGTTCACCGGCAGCCGAATGAATTTACGCACGACCGACAGGGACCGCGACTTGCGCCAGACGCCCGTACCTTCGCGCCCCCCGGCCTCGTTGGTGTTGCCTTCGATCGTGCCGACCGCGGCCGGATTCACCGATTCGACAATGCCGATGTGAGAGAACGTGAACACGCAGATGTCGCCGATCTGCGGCCGGATGACCTGGCTGGTCGGGCTGAAGATCAGGCACTTCTGATTGGCCGCCCAGGTATCGAGAAATCCGTTCACCGACGGCTCGCGCGGCGCCGCCAGCCGGCCAAATCGGCCGCCATTGCCGGCGATGAGCTTCTGGGTGCAAAGGCTCACGAATGCGCTGCACCAGGCGTAGCCATCGGTGGCCGACCCCACGGTGAGGTCGTCGGCCTCGAAGATCTCGCGCATCTTGGCGTTATCGCCGATCTTGTTGTCACCGGTCTCCATCACGCCGACATAATTTGACGCGATCATCGGCAGTGTTGCCTGAGGTTCGTCACCGCTGCCGCAGTAGAGCAGCGGCCAGCCAGGGGGCTGCAAGACCGCCGGCTGGTCGTCGCGCCACGGGCCTGGCCCGAAGCGCGGCAGCGTGCCGACAGTTGGCAAAGAGTCGATCAGCGGCGAAGTGCCGTAGCTGCGATCCACGAGTTGCTCCAGCAGGACCCAGTCCTCGAGAGCAACGCCGCCGGTGATGACAATGCCCGCGAGATACTGGAACAGCGACACCGCATCTTTGGTGCGGCCACCGAAATCCCTATCGATCTTGACAGTGCCGCCACCGAGCACCGTGTTGAGCAGCGTCTGGAGCAGCTCGACCATCGGCCCGCTGCTGCCGACCCGCAGCGGCGGCCGAAGATAGGGACTGATCGATTGTGGCGACGGCTGCGAGCCCGATGCCGGTTTCGCGCTCGGGGCCTGCCTTGAATTGGGAGCGACCATGGTGAAACCCTCGCAAATCGTAGAGACGGACCGACATTAGATCAGGCGCGCAGTCTCGGGAATAGCCATAAAGACGTAGGCAGCGCTTCACGTTGAATCATTCCCACGGACGCACCCGCCCGGCGCAGCGGCCTGTGTCGGTACCATTCTCATCTGCACACACTCTCGCGACTCTCACTATGCAGCGATTGCAGATCCCCGCCCGCGGCGGACACATGGCGGGACTGAACTTCGGTCGTGCCACGGGCCCGATCGACTTGATCTTCCTGCACGCCACCGGCTTCAACGCGCTCACCTACCGGACGCTGCTGCAGCCGCTCGCTCAACGCTTTCGGATGGTGGCCCTCGACTTGCGCGGCCATGGGCACACCACGCTACCGGCGCGTGCCGCCCTGCTCACCCATTGGGGCCGCTATGCCGCCGATGTAGTGGCAGCGGTGCGCTATCTTTCTCGCGGACATCCGGCGCCCGCCCTGATCGCCGGGCACTCGATGGGTGGTACCACCGCCCTGCTGGCCCTGGCCGGCGCGCCAGACCTGGCCCGCGCACTGCTGATGATCGAACCGGCCGTGGTACCCGGTGCCTGGCGACGCGGCCTGCTGCTGCCCTTTGCCCCGCTGATCCTGCAGCGGCGTCTGCCGATCGCCCGATCGGCAGCGCGGCGGCGTGCCCATTTCGCGAGCACCGCGGAGGTGCTGGCCAGCTATCGCGGTCGCGGCGCGTTCAAGTCCTGGAAGCCGGGTTTCCTGGACGACTATGTGGAAGACGGCTTTGCGCAACAGCCGGACGGGTCGGTGCGCCTGCGCTGTGCGCCCGCCTGGGAGAGCGCCACCTTCGCCGGGCACCGCCACGATACCGCCGCGGCCTTGCGCGCACTGAGGGTGCCGGCCCGGGTGATGGTCGCCGGACACGCCTCCACCACCACGGCGGCATTGCCGATGTTTCGCGTCAACGCCCCGGCGATGGCCATCGAGAGGGTCGCCGATTGCACGCACTTTCTGCCGATGGAACACCCGGAGCTGGTCCAGGAGCGGCTGATCGAGATGATCGGCGGCAGCTGAGCACTGGCCGCGACCCGGTCAAGCGCCGGGGAGCAGTCGCCGATTTCTTTGACCATCTCGGCCTGGCCAGGACGTGCAACCTTGGCCCAGACCGCGCGCTGTTCGGCGGTGCGTTCATGGACGAAGCCACCCTTCTTGCGCAATTCCTCCATCTTGGGCTTTTCGGTATCAGCCACCTGCTTGCGCGCCCATGTCGGGGCCGGCAGCGCCTTGTTGAACTTCTCCCGCATGGCCGGTTTCATGCCGTCGTACAGCACTTTGTTGACAACATAGACCGACGGATGATGACAGTGGCGGGTCATCACATAGTGCGGCGCACTCTGGCCGGCCGTGATGCCAAGCTTCCAGACATCCTAGGCGCTGGCGGGATTGGCTTCGATGGTTGCGGCTTGAGTCAGTGACTCTGCATTGATCAGGTTGACCGGGTTGACCGGGTTGACCGGGTTGACGTTAGCAGTTTACGGGGTTGGGTTTTGGGGTGCTGGTTTTGCTTTGACAGGCCCCTGCCAGGCCGCCGGAGGCCCCTTCGGGTCGCGACGCTCGGGGCACCCAGAACCGCGCGCGGCCATCAGAAGATTTCCTTGCCGATCCGGCCCGTGACCATTGCCTCGCCACCGTGGCGGGACGGCTCGAACGCGGCAAGCATCTGATCCAAGGTCAACTTCGGCTTGCCAACGCTGCGCAGCAGCACGCCATCCTCGCCAACCGCCGCCACATTGCTGCCTGCCGCATTTTTTCCCGCATACTCGCGGACTTTTTCGAGAACACGGTACCCGCCCCATGTGGTTCAGGAATCTGATCGTCTATTCGGTCCCGGCAGGCTGGGATCTTTCGCCCGAGGCACTGGCTGACCTGCTCGCGCCGCAGGCCTTCGCCCCCGGCACCAGCATCGAAGAAATGAGCATCGGCTGGGTACCGCCCAAAGACGGCGACACCGCGCTGGTCTATTCGGTCGACCGGCAGATGCTGCTCACCTTGCGCCAGGAGAAGAAGCTCCTGCCGGCCAAGGTCATCGCGCAGGTGGTCAAACAGCGCGCCGACAAGATCGAGGAGGAGGAAGGCTTCAAGCCCGGCCGCAAGCGCCTGAAGGAACTCAAAGAACTGGTGCGCGACGAACTGCTGCCGCGGGCCTTCAGCTTGTCCAGCGACACCCGCGTCTGGATCGATCCGGTGCATGGCTGGCTGGCCATCGATTCCGGTTCGGCCACCAAAGCGGGCGAAGTGTTCAGCCTGCTGGTCAAGGCAGTTGACGGTTTCCCGGGCAAGTCCTTGAAGGTGGCAGGCTCGGTCGCCGGCGAAATGACGGCCTGGCTCGCCACCGGCGACGCGCCCGCCGGGTTCACCATCGACCAGGACGCGGAACTGAAAGCGCGCGACGGCAAGGCCACCGTGCGCTTCGTCAACCAGTCGCTGGAACTCGACGATGTCGCCCGCCATACCAAAGCCGGCAAACACTGCACCAAGCTGGCGCTCACCTGGGCGAGCCGCATCAGCTTCCTGCTCACCGACAAGCTGGAAATCAAGCGCATCCGCGCGCTCGATATCCTCAAGGAGGCCGGCGGCGGCAACAGCGAAGGCGATGCCGACGAACGATTCACCGCCGACGCAATGCTCATGACCGGCGAACTCGCCAAGCTACTGGCCGAAGTGGTCGAGGCGCTGGGCGGCCGCCAGCCCTGAAGCCGGCTTGCGTCGCGAATTGCGTCCCGGATTGCGTCCTGAGTTGGATCCAGGAAGCGACCCGGATGGTCCGGGC
This sequence comes from Burkholderiaceae bacterium, assembly GCA_043757735.1. Lineage (GTDB taxonomy): Bacteria > Pseudomonadota > Gammaproteobacteria > Burkholderiales > Burkholderiaceae_E > Quisquiliibacterium. The sequence goes on along the minus strand of JAYVOV010000463.1, from coordinate 13,363 downwards.
GGCGGCGGTATAGTCACACTCCGCAATTGAGGAGACCTTCGTGACCCATGTCGTCGCCACCCCGCCCCTGGTCGAGATTCCCGTCGCAGGCAGCTCGCAGACCTTCCCGGTTCGCCGCGTTTATTGCGTCGGCCGCAACTATGTCGAGCATGCCAAGGAGATGGGCTTCACCGGTCGTGAGCCGCCTTTTTTCTTCATGAAACCGGCTGACGCTGTCATGGTGGTACCCGAGGGCGCCACCGGCGAGATGCCCTACCCCTCGCGCACCAGCGACCTTCACCATGAGATCGAGCTGGTGGCCGCGATCGGCACCGGCGGACGCAACATCGCCGCCGCAAACGCCCACCAGCATGTTTACGGCTATGCCATCGGCCTGGACATGACCCGCCGCGACCTGCAGGGCGAAGCCAAAAAGGCGGGCCGTCCCTGGGAGGTCGGCAAAGCCTTCGACCACTCCGGCCCGATCGGCCCCATCCACCCGGCAAGTGCCACCGGCCACTACAGCAGGGGCGCAATCTCGCTCGAAGTGAACGAAGCGCCGCGTCAGAAGTCAGACATCTCGATGCTGATCTGGAGCGTGGCCGAGACCATCGAACACTTGTCCTCACTGTTCGAGCTGGCCCCTGGCGACCTGATCTACACCGGCACCCCAGAAGGCGTGGCGGCGGTCAAGCAGGGCGACCTGCTGGTCGGCAGAATCGACGGCCTGGGCGAACTGCGCGTACACGTCGCCTGACCAGGCTTGCAGCAGGCTCGGGGAACGCGCCAACCGCTGCACCCAGCTGCTGCGCGCGTACGGCCTGCAGCCCGCGACCACCTCGCGCTGATGCTGGAGAACCATCCGCGGTTCTTCGAGATCCCCTGGGGCGCGCAGCGCGCCGGCACTGATCGCGGGGTAGATGATGCCGGCACCGAAGGCAACGGCATGACGCTGGTGGGTTCGGTCGACTGGCTCACCCACAAGGGCACGGTGGGCCGCGCGGTCGTACAGGGCACCGTCTATTTCGCCAATGGCAAACCCTTCGAATATCACAGCAATGCGGCCAAGACAGACCAGTCGCGCAACCGCCAGGGCTGGACCACGCTGGGTGATGTGGGCCGGGTCGATGCCGAACATCGGCGGGCGAAACCAGGTAGGCAGCACCGCGCCCGCCTTGGCAATATCGGCCGCATAGGCCCAGCGGTAGTGAAACATCGCCTTGGTCAGCCACGCATCGGCGTAGTCTTCGATCAGCGCGTCGATGCGTTTCGGATTCGAACATGGACCCTTCCCCGGCAGCAACTTCGATCAGAACCGGAACCATCGGGGCCCGGCAGACCATCCCTCTTTGTCATTGCATTGACACGAGACTTTTCCGACAGGCATGCTCGAACAGCAGTGCGAATGCCCTTCAAGGAGGCCGCAAGCATGCAGATCATTCCCTTGAGCGAGCACACCGGCGCCGACATTGTCGGTGTCGATGTGAAGACCCTGACCAGCGAACAGTTCGAGCGTCTCTATCAGACCTGGCTGGACCGGTGCGTGCTTCGATTTCGCGGTCAGGATCTGAGCATCGACGACCTGCAGCGCTTCAGCGCCCGGTTCGGACCGCTCGAAGAAATGCCTCAATACGCACGGATGTCCGAGGAAGCGCGCAGCCGGATCCCCAACAAGTACGTGACCGTGATCTCCAACATCAAAGTCGACGGCAAGCCGATCGGTGGCCTGGGCAATGCCGAGGCCGCCTGGCATTCGGACATGACCTATCACCCGGAGCCACCCAGCGCGAGCCTGCTGCTGGCCGTGGAGATTCCGCCGGCTGGCGGCGATACCCATTTCGTCAATCAGTTCGCCGCCTACGACGCACTCCCCGATGACCTCAAACGCCGCACCGCGGGCCTGACGATCAAGCACGACGCAAGCCACACCAGCGTGGGCGATTTGCGCTCGACCTACGCTCAGCCCGTATCGGCCCTGGACGCCCCCGGGGCGGTGCACCCGATCGTCAGGCCGCACCCCGAAAGCGGGCGCAAGGCGCTGTTCCTGGGGCGGCGTGACTGGGCCTGCATACCGGGCCTGTCGCTCGCCCAAAGCGACCGCCTGCTTGACGAGATCTGGTCGCATGCGGCGCCCGCCCAGTACGTCTGGCGCCAGCAGTGGCGGGTCGGCGACCTGATGGTCTGGGACAACCGGAGCGCGCTGCATCGACGCGACGAATTCGATCCCGGACAGCGCCGACTGATGCGGCGCTGTCAGGTGATGGAACGACGCGCCGCCTGACGAGTTGGAGGACACGATGCCTGTTGCAACAACTTGCATGCGGGCGGCTTGTCTGCTCGCATTCGCGCTGGCTGCCTGCCCGGCGTTCGCGCAGACCGCCGCGCGCCCCGGCGGCACCCTGAGCGTAGGCACTATTTCGGTCACCGCCTCACCCCTGAGCTGGGACCCGGCCGACTGGAACTACAAGACCGCCGAAGACGCCGGCTACTACTACGACCGCCTGTTCGTGGGCGACCTGAGCCAGTCGAAGGCGCAGGGTGGTGCTCAACCCTTTAAGTCGGACGGTTACATTCCGGTCGATGCAGTGCGCGGCGATCTCGCCGAAACCTGGCGCTGGCTGGACAATCCGCTGCGATTGGACATCACCTTGCGCAAGGGCGTGATGTTTCCGGAAAAGCCGGGCGTCATGGCCGCGCGCGAGTTGACCGCCCAGGACGTGGCCTACAGCTACAACCGGCTGATCGCCAGCCCCAAGCGAACCATCGACTACCTCGAACACATCGAACGCATCGAGACGCCCGAACGACACAGGCTGGTCATCCAATTCAAGCAATTCCAGGAAGACTGGGCCAATCGACTGGGTTTCGGCACCTACTCTTCCGTCTATCCAAAGGAAGTGGTCGATGCCGGCATCAGCGACTGGCGCAAAGCCAACGGCAGCGGCCCGTTTCAGCTGAGCGAGTACATAAATGGCAACTCCGTCACCTACACGAAAAACCCGCTGTATTGGGGCAAGGAGAAAATGGGCGGGCAGACGCACACGCTGCCATTCGTCGATCGCGTCATCGTTCGGATCATCAAGGACGAGGCCGCCCGCTACGCGGCTCTTCGCACCGCGAAGCTCGATCTGCTGCAAGCCATTTCCTGGAGCGCCGCAGAGGAGCTGAAAAAGAACGTGCCCCAGCTCAAGTGGGCGCGCTGGCTGAGCCACGGCGGACGCTACATGGCGATGCGCACCGACACCAAACCGTTCGACGACCTGCGCGTTCGTCGGGCGCTGAACATGGCGGTGAACAAGCAGGAAATCGTGACCAGCTTCTACGGCGGCAATGCCGAAGTCTTCGCCTATCCGCAGCACCCTGACTACACCGGGTTCTTCGAACCGCTGGCCGCGATGCCCGATTCCATCAAAGAGCTCTACACCTACAACCCCGAGAAGGCTAAACGGCTTCTGGCCGAGGCGGGCTACGCCAGGGGCTTCAGTGTCAAGGTTCAGGTCTGCACCTGCCAGCCGGAGATCATGGACCTCGGCGCCCTGGTGGCGGGTTACCTGGCGCGTGTCGGGGTCAAGCTGGAATTTGAACCCCTGGAGCAAGGCGCGTTCTTCTCGCTGCTGCGCGCAGGCAAGACTGCGCCGGCCATGTTCTTCTCGAATGCTCATGGCAGCCCGACCACCACGCTGCGCAAGAACTTCATACCGGGCCAATACACGAACAGCTCAGCCTGGAACGATGCCGCGTTCGAGAAAAAGATGCAGGCGCTCTACACCGAGCGCGACCTTGCCGTGCGTCAGCGCATGACCAGAGACATGACCCGGGAAATGCTCGACAAGGCGCCCTACCTCTGGCTGCCCACTCCTTTCGTCTATGCCGCCTGGTGGCCCTGGGTGAAGAACTACGAAGGCGAGATCTATGCGGGCGGATTCTGGTCCGGACCCATCTTCGCGCGGATCTGGCTCGACCAGGATCTGAAGAAAAAGATGGGCTACTGATTCGAAGCAGGAGGGACCAATCAATGGTGCGTCTGGCGGATCTGCCGCTTTCCGAGCGCGAACACCGAGGCATTGAAACCACCGCGGTTTGCCTGGACTTCGTTTCCGCTGGGACGCCCGCTCGGCAAACCCGGCGATCCGGCCTTTCAGCGACGCGTGATTCTGGCGGCGATGGCGCGGCGCGCGACCCGCGCGACCCGCGCGAACGTCGCGTTCAGCGGCTTGAACGCGACCGCATTCTCCGGATTACCGCCGACAGGATTCATGACGCTCTCGCGACAAACTACTCCGGCTGGAACCCGGCCGCTTTCATCGACGCGGCAAAGGTCACGAGATCACGCGACTGGCGGGCCGCGAACTCGGCCGGTGTCGATGTCTGCACCTCGAGGCCCAGGCCGATGAGGCGCTGGCGCATGTCGGGCGCTTCGAGCACGGCGCGCAATTCCTTGTTCCAGGCCGCGATCAGGCCCGGGCTCATCTTGCCGGGCCCGTAAAAACCATAAAAACCCTCGCTCGCGAGTTTCGGAAAGCCCAGCTCCGTAATGGTGGGCAGGTCAGGCGCCGCGGTTGCACGCCTGGGCGCAGAGATCGCGATGATGCGCAGCTTGTCACCGCGATGGTGAGTAAGAAAATCGGTGAGGCCGCCGCAACCGGCCGGTGCATGGCCGGCTGAAAGATCCGCGATCAGCGGCGCGGCACCCTTGTAGGCCACCGGCTCGAGCGCGACGCCGATGGCCTGCCCGATCTCGACGCCGAAGAAATGGGTGGAGCTGCCCATTGCCGTCGACCCGAAGCTGGCCTTCTTGGGGTTCTTCTTCAACCAGGCAATGTATTCGGGCAGGTTCTTGACCCCGATGGTGGGCGACACCACGAACACCGTGGATACGGTCCCGGCCAGCGTGATCGTCGCGAGGTCTTTCTCGAGATCGTAGGGCAGCACTTTCTTGGTGACCGTCTGCGCGACTGTCGCTGCGCTGGGCGCATACATGATCACCGAGCCATCGGCCGGCGCGGTCCTGAGCGTGTCGCAGGCCAAGGTGCCGCTGGCGCCGGCGCGGTTCTCGACGATCACGTTGGCGCCGGTGCGCTCCTTGAGCTTCTCGGCGATCAGCCGACCCATCACATCGGTGCCGCCGCCTGCCGGGTAACCAACAAGCATGCGGATGGTGCCGGTTGGCAGCGATTGCGCCAGTGCCGGGCGGCCAACAGCAGCCACAGTGACTGCGGCGCCGGCCAGGTGAATGGCTTTGCGGCGATTGAAATTGATACTCATCGTGGGTGTCTCCAGTGTCTAAAGGGAATGGTGTTGCGTGATCGGTGGAATCGGCCATGCCGTGCAATCGGCCCGGCTATTCGGGTTCAACCCCGGCGGACTTCGTCGGGGCAGTCATGAAGGTGGTGAGGTTGGACTGGCGCTGGAACAACTCCGCGGGTGTCGATGTCTGCACTTCAAGCCCCACGCCGGTGAGGCGCTGTCGCAGATCCGCACTGTCGATCGCAGCGGTCGATCGCAGCGGTCGCAATGCCACCGGCCAGTACAGGATCTTTTCGTCTGCCGAAACTCTCAGTCATCCTGTTTACCCTCTGATTTCGATTTGTGCCACTGACATTGGGCCACACGAGGCGCATCCCTCGAAACCCATTCGATCCATGCGATCCTACAGACAACATCGCGAAAGCGCTGCAGGCCTGCGTTCCAGGATGCGCGTCAGATGATCACCAGAGAGGTCGGCGTGAACCAGTCAGCAGAACCCAATCGGTCAGGTTCCGCAGGCGGCGCCCGGTCGCTCGCAGGCGGTGCCCGGGCGCCCGCCGGCATGCCGCCTGCCGCACCAGTCAGACGCCTGATCGCCAGCCAGTCCGACCTGGCCGCGGGCCTCTTTCTCGTCGTCTGCGCGCTGCTGAGCTGGTGGTTTGGTCAGCCGCTGAAAGTCGGCACCGCGTATCGGATGGGGCCGGGCTACGTGCCGATCCTGCTGTCGTGGGTGATCGGCGCATTCGGTCTGGCGTTGGCGGTGATCGGCCTGATCCACAAGGGCCCCGCGCTGGAGAAATGGCGGGTCATGCCCATCGTCCTGCTGCTCGGATCGCTGGTCGCCTTCGCGCTGACCATCGAGCGCACCGGACTGCTGATCTCATCGGCTCTGGCGGTCACGCTGGCCAGCCTTGCTTCGCCGCAGCCCCGCCTGCGGCAGATCGCCCTGCTCGCCGCCTGCCTGGCCGGTTTCGCCTGCGTGCTGTTTCCCTTCGCCCTGCAACTGCCGCTGCGCATCCTCCCATGACTGAACTCGATATCTTCTCGAACCTCGCGCTCGGTTTCAGCGTCGCGCTGACCTGGCAGAACCTGCTGTACTGCCTGGTCGGTGCGCTGCTGGGCACGCTCATCGGGGTGCTGCCCGGCATCGGTCCGGTGACCACCATCGCCATGCTGCTGCCGATCACCTTCAAGCTGCCGCCCACCAGTTCACTGATCATGCTCGCCGGCATCTATTACGGATGCCAGTACGGAGGCTCGACCACCGCCATCCTGGTGAACCTGCCTGGCGAGGCCTCTTCGATCGTAACCACACTGGACGGCCACCAGATGGCGCGCCAGGGTCGCGCCGGCGACGCGCTGGCGATCGCCGCGCTCGGCTCGTTCGTCGCCGGCTGCTTCGGCACGCTGCTGATCGCCGCGGCCGGGCCGCCGCTGGCCGGCATCGCGCAGAAATTCGGGCCGGCGGAATACTTCTCGCTGATGGTGCTGGGCCTGGTCGCGTCGGTCGTGATGGCGCACGGCTCGGTGCTCAAATCTTTCGCGATGATCTTCTTCGGCCTGATGCTCGGGCTGATCGGCACCGACGTCGACACAGGCGCCATGCGCTACACCTTCGGCATTGGCGAGTTGTCTGATGGCATCAGCTTTGTCGCACTGGCAATGGGACTGTTCGGTATTGCGGAGATCCTGCGCAATCTTGATACCCCGGAGGCCGATCGATCCATTCTGAGCACCAAGATCACCGGCCTTTGGCCCAAGACCAGCGTGCTTCGCGAGGCACTGCCCGCGGTGCTGCGCGGCACCGGGCTGGGGTCGGTGCTCGGCCTGCTGCCGGGCGGCGGCGCGGTGCTCGCCTCATTCGCCGCGTATACCGTCGAGAAGAAACTCGCCAAAGATCCCTCGCGGTTCGGCAAAGGTGCCATCGAAGGTGTTGCCGGACCAGAATCAGCCAACAACGCGGCGGCCCAGACCTCGTTCATCCCCATGCTCACGCTGGGCATACCGTCGAACGCGGTGATGGCGCTGATGGTCGGCGCTATGATCATCCAGGGCATCGAACCGGGCCCGGAAGTCATGACCAAGCGACCCGACCTGTTCTGGGGAATGATCGCCAGCATGTGGGTGGGCAACCTGATGCTGGTCGTCATCAACCTGCCGATGATCGGCATGTGGGTGTCGCTGCTGCGCGTGCCCTACCGGTTGATGTACCCGGCCATCGTGCTGTTCTGCTGCATCGGCGTGTACACGCTCAACAACTCGACCTTCGAAGTGATGATGGCGGCCGCCTTCGGGCTGATGGGCTACGGTCTGCAGAAGGTCGGGTTCGAACCGACCCCGCTGCTGCTGGGCTTCGTGCTTGGCCCCCTGATGGAAGAGAACCTGCGGCGGGCGATGCGCTATGCCCAGGGCGATCCGATCGTTTTCATCGAACGCCCGCTCAGCGCGGTGCTGCTTGCGATCGCGGTGTTGCTGCTGGTGGTGGTGGTGGTGCCGGCGATCCGCAAAAAACGCGAGGACGTCTTCGTGGAATGAGCGGTGGTTGTCCGCCAACCTGGGCATGGTTGGCGCCTTGCAGGTATTGAGCAGAGTCACCCGCAAGATCATCGGGGGACTGGAAAAAGCCCGGCTGCAGTCCGTGTGCCGCTCGATCCGCGCACTCGCGCGCTAGCCCGGATGCGCCCGGGGCCCGCCTGCCATTGTTCAGCGATAAAACACTTCGACGGCGCCCTTGAGCTTGAGCATCAGGGGCTGCCCCTTCCGGTCGAGCGTGCGCCCTGCAGGCACCTTCACCCAGCCCTCACTGATGCAGTATTCCTCGACATCGGATCGCTCCTTGCCATTCAACCGGATGCCCACCTCGTGCTCTAAAACAGCGGCGACATGATGGGGGCTGCGCGGGTCGACGCAGAGGTGATCGGGCAGGGAAGGCTTGGCCTGAGGTTCAGTCATGGGGTCAGTTCGATCGGTTCGAGAATGGCGAGAATGGCGAGAATGGATTACAAATCAGAACAACGATTGTCCGGCAGATCGACCTTCGCGCAAATCGGCAGGCTGGATCAATCTGCCGGCACCGACATCGGCCCCACGTCGTCCATCAATTTCAGCTCAACCACTGCCTGGCGCAGCTTGGCATCGTTTACTCGGTGCGAGCAAGACAGCGTGCCGCAGTCCGCGGCGGTTGACGGCCCAGGCTAGACGTTCGCGCATGCGGCCCATGGTCTCGGACCAGGGCAGCTCACCGGCCGCTGCGCGGTACATATCTGACACCGTCTGGTCAAAATCGATATCCGCAGGAGCGCGCATGCTGACAGGAAACGCTGTGGATAGCCTGACTGGCGCCAATGCGGCAGTCACTTGATTGGCCGGGTCAGCGGTCAGGTGATGCTCGAGGGTGCGTGGCCACACACTGGACTCGATAAGCGGGTTTTCAATGTCTCGATGCACTGCCTGTGAAAGGCATCCCGGCTCGCCACGCGAGCGCCGAACATGCGCCTGACTGAGCGCGGGCGCCTCGGCGCGGGGGTCTGCGTCAATCGCCATCACGATGGCGCTGCCATCGAACGACGAACTGGAGAAATCGCCGCCGCAGTGGACCGCGGAGCTACCCTGCGTACTGGCGGACTGCCTGCGGACAAAGTCGCAGTTGGGGAGGTAACGAAAACCAGTCGGAATATCGAGCTTTCCGTCCAGCGCGAACAGCAGCGGCAGCCGGGTCGGCGCGCGCGGATCGATGTTGTCTTCGCGGCCGGCAAACCACCAGCATCGGCACAGTCCGATATTGCTCGGTTTGTCGTCACCCAGCGCTAGGGCGGGCGTGTGATGGAAAAATCGTCCAAGCGCTTCTTCGCAGAACGCCTGGCAAGCCCTGGTATGGAGAGTGAATTCATGCCAGAGGTCGTCGGCCACCTGCGAGGGCATGCTGACGTAACGACGCCCGGCTGCGCGTCATCATCGCGGCAATCAGCAGGCGGCTCAAAACAAGCACGAACAGTACGAAAGGCATGGGGCGAACCGGCGCGGCCAGCCGCGCGCGCAGGCGGCGTGGCTCGCGACAATCGCGGGCACCTTCATTCCACCTGAAGAAGTTCTCCCTGAATCGCTCGCTTCATCTTGCTCCAGCGGCGCTGGCAACGGGCCTGTTCGCAGCCGGTATTGCCCAGGCCCCGACCGCCATCTGCTACAACTGCCCGCCCGAATGGGCCGACTGGGCCTCGCAACTGCGAGCGATCAAAGCAAAGACCGGCATCACGGTGCCGCCCGACAACAAGAATTCAGGCCAGACGCTGGCGCAGCTGGTGGCAGAAAAAGCCAGCCCGGTTGCCGACATCGCTTACTCCGGCGTCACCTTCGGCGTCCGGCATCGCGGGCTTGCGCGAGATCATCGCGCGCCATGCCAACATCGAACGCATCATCTGCGGCCACCTGCATCGGGCGATCGCCGTCCGTTTCGGCGGCACGCTGATCGACTGACCGGGCCTGGCTCGTCGTTTGATCCTTGTCAACGCGCGGGGAAATCCCCCGCGCGACAATGACGAGGTTAGGATAGTCGACTGATCGAACCGAGATCACATGCTGAACGACGCGTGCTGCCTGTCGCGCACGCCAAAGGAGGAAACCCGTGCCCGCGCCGAAACTGATCCTGGACTACGTCTACGACCACGAAGTCGCCCTTCGCGACACGGTCTACCTGACCCAACCGATCAGCGGAAAGCCCGCGGTCGACTACACCTGGGGTCAGGTGATGGATCAGGCGCGCCGCATGGCCACGCACCTGCGCGGCGCGGGCCTGTCGCCGGGCGCGAAGATCGCAATCCTGTCAAAGAATTGCGCTCACTTTTTCATCGCCGAACTGGCCATCTGGCTGGCCGGCGGCACCACGGTGGCCATCTACCCCACCGAGGGACCCGATACCGTCAAATTCGTGCTCGAGCACAGCGACGCGGAGCTGCTGTTTGTCGGCAAGCTCGACAGCTGGGCGCGCCAGGAGATCGGTGTCCCCGCCGCCATGCCTCGCATCGCGCTGCCCCTTGCGCCGGCCACCAGCTACGACACCTGGGACGCGATCATTGCGCGCAGCCAGCCCCAGGAAGGGCGCGTCACACGCAAGCCGGACGACCTCGCCATGCTGGTCTACACCTCCGGCTCGACCGGTCAGCCCAAGGGGGTGATGCACGACTTCGAGCACGTCACCCGGGCCAGCGAAGGCATCGCCCAGACAGTCGGCTACAACAAAGACGACCGCTTCCTGTCCTATCTGCCGCTGGCCCACGTCTTCGAGCGGGCGTACATCGAATGCGCCACCTTCGTGGCCGGCGGTCACGTCTACTTCGCCGAAACGCTGGAAACCTTCGTTGCTGACCTGAACCGTGCGCGCCCCACCCTGTTCATCTCGGTGCCGCGCCTGTGGGCCAAATTCCAGCAGGGTGTGCTGGCCAAGATGCCGGCACACAAGCTCGATTTCCTGCTGCGCCTGCCGATCATCGGTGGCATGGTGCGCCGCAAGGTGCTGACCGGTCTGGGCCTCAATCATGCGCGGCTGGCCGGCAGCGGCTCGGCGCCGATACCGCCCGAACTGATCTCCTGGTATCAGCGCCTGGGGCTCAATCTGCTGGAAGGCTACGCCATGTCAGAAGACTTCGCGTATTCGCACCTGTCGCAGGAAGGCAAGTGCAAGCCCGGCTACGTCGGCCTGCCTTTCCCAGGCGTCGAGGTGCGCATGAGCGACGAGCACGAGGTGCTGATCAAATCGCCCGGCCGGATGGTGGGCTACTACAAGCGCCCCGACCTGACCGCAGAAAGTTTCACCGCCGACGGCTTTTTCAAAACCGGCGACCTGGGCGAGCGCGATCCCGACGGCATGCTCAAGCTCACCGGTCGCCTGAAGGAATTGTTCAAGACCGCCAAAGGCAAATACGTTGCGCCCGCGCCGATCGAGAACATCATCAACGAACACCCCATTGTCGAGATGTCGCTGGTCTCCGGGGTCGGGCATCCGGCCGCCTACGGCATGGTGGTTCTGGCCGAAGATCTGCGCCCGCGGCTGCAGGACCCCGCCGTGCGAGCCGAGGTCGAGGCTCAGCTCAAGGAGGTGCTGGCCGACGTGAACCGGCGTGTCGCCGAATACGAACAACTGCGCATGCTGGTGGTGGTGAGCGAAGTCTGGTCGATCGACAACGGCATGCTCACCCCGACCATGAAGATCAAGCGCGCGAAGATCGAAGCCTTGGTGGCCCCGGCCATCGAGAAGTGGTACTCGACGTCCGGCCAGGTGATCTGGGCCTGACATAAACGATCGCCGCAGTGCGGCCACGCGCCGTGCGGCTCTGTGCCGAGCGGCTCTGCGGCTCTGCGGCTCCGCCGGTATCTGCCGGTATCTGCCGGTATCTGCCGGCAGATTGCCGCGGCTCAGACGATGTAGCCCATGTCGATGGCCTGGGCGTTCGTGTCGTACGCTACCCGCTGTTCGGCGGCGCCATAGATGACGAAGTGCGCAATAGCCCCGTTGGAGCGGCTGCCCAGAAAATCGGCCACGTTGGCATCTACATAGGCAGCGACATCGAGGTTGTCGGCCAGATACCGCGCCCCGTTGAACTGATCAAACTTCGGCCCGGCCGAGCGCCCCTCCCATACTCCGAACAGGTTGTAGTGCCGGAACAGCGTCGCGTTGTCGAGTTGCAGGTCGCGCAGATCGGCCCACTTGTTCGCGTAGTAGTCGGCCTGGAAAAAGTGTTGGGGGCTTTGTTCTGGGCCGCGCCGATGGCCTTGTAGTGGTCCCAGGCCGTGTCCAGTGTGCGCGAGGGCGCGAGCTCGGGATTGCCCAGCAGATAGAACACCGGATCGAACAGAAAATTGTCGACGCGCCCGTAACCGACCGTCGCGATTGTGACGGGCTTGACCAGGTCGAAACTCGTATCGGCGAAGGCGAGGCGTTCGATGGCCACCAGGGTATCGACGCCGATGTCGGTGCCACCGGCCGCCGCCGCCGCATGGGTGACCTTCCAGGTGACACCTGCCTTTTGCACGGAGAACGCCGAACGGTTCGCGCCGAACACGGCCGTGTCGATGCCCGAGCCGCCATCGAGGCTGTCATTGCCGACACCGCCATCGAGCGTGTCGTCGTCGGCCTCGCCGAACAGCTGATCGTTACCCGCGCCGCCGGCCACGACATCATTGGCCGCGCCGCCGCGCAAGACATTGTCAGCGCCGTTGCCGGAGATCGAATCCCGGAAGCTGCCGGTGCTGACGTTCTCGATGTCGATGAGCGTGTCGTTGCCATCACCACCGCTCGCCTTGCCGATGGTGAGGTTCACGATCACTGCCGAGGCGGCCGACAAGTACAGAGCAGTGTCGATTCCGGTGCCGCCATCGAGCAGATCGTCGCCCGCGCCACCACTGAGAATGTCGTTGCCCCCCAGGCCCAGCAGCTGGTTGGCCAGGCCGTCGCCCGTCAGGGTGTCGCCGAAGCCTGAGCCGTATACCTGTTCGATGCCGGCGATTGTGTCCTTGAAAAATGAGCCACCGGCGATTTTGCTGCCCAGGTCCACGGTGACCGCGGAAATGGCCGCCTGGTAATCGACGGTGTCGAACCCGGCGCCGCCGTCCAAGATGTTGACGCCCGGACCGTAGAGCAGCGTGTCGTTGCCGTCGCCGCCGGACAGGAGATCATTGCCGTCCTGCCCATCGAGCCGATTGGCGCCGGCGTCGCCGATGATGACGTCGTCGAAAGCCGAGCCGACCACATTTTCAATCGCGACGAGCTTGTCTGCGCCGCCGCCCCCACTGGCCGACCCCGTGAGCAGGCTGACGATGACCCCGGCGGTGGCGCTCAGGTAGCGAGCGGTATCCACCCCATCGCCGCCATCGAGAAGGTCATCGTCGCCATCACCCGACAGCAGGTCGTCGTTGGCGCCGCCGAACAGCTTGTCGCTGCCCGGGCCGCCGCTCAGAATGTCGCTGGCGCCGAGCCCGTACAACTCGTTGGCCCCGCCATCACCGACGATGTTGTCGCCGAAGTCCGAGCCATTCACGTTCTCGATGTCGCTCAGCTGGTCGCTGCCATCGCCGCCGGTGGCAAGGCCGGTGACCAGGTTGACGACCACACCGCCAGCGGCGCCCTGGAAGTCGGCAAGGTCGA
>JAYVOV010000462.1:0-4758 GCA_043757735.1 Burkholderiaceae bacterium | reverse complement strand
GCGGGCATGTGCCCGATCTGATCGAGGAGACGGTGATGACTTCCATTCTTCGGCAACGCATGCGCGACGCGATGGTGCTCAGCGGCAAGGCGGCACGTACCCAAGAGGCCTACATCGGCGCGGTGTTTGGCCTGGCGCGCTACTACCACCGCAGCCCCGATGTCCTGACGGCGCACGACGTGCGGCACTACTTGCTGCACCTGCTGCGCGAGCGGCATCTCACGCGCTCCAGCGTCAACCAGTACAGTTGCGCGTTTCGTTTCCTGTACGGCCGCGTACTCGGGCTGGATAGCCAGACATTCCAGATCCCGCTGGCCCCGGCGCCGCAGCGCTTGCCCGAGATCCTCTCGGGCCAGGAGCTCGCGTGCTTGTTTGCCGCGGCCTGCCACCTGAAGGCCAGAACGTTCCTGATGCTGGCCTACGGCAGCGGACTGCGCCTGTCGGAGCTGTGCCGAATGCGCGCCGAGCACATCGACAGCCACGCCGACCGCATGTGCATCCGGGTCGAGCAAGGCAAGGGGGCGAAGGACCGCTACGTGCCGCTGGCCGACGATGTGCTGCAAATGCTGCGCACCTGGTGGCGCGCTCGCCACCCTGGGCCGTGGTTGTTCGGTTCCCTTGGAAGAAGCTGCATGGCGCGCTGGTGTTCCAGCGAGCGACTACGTACCTGGCGAAGGAAGACGTTGAGGCTCGACATGAGAGGCCTAAGGATGGTCTGCATAAATCGGCCGCGCCCTCTGTTGCATGATGTCTCTTCGCGGGCGACGATCTGATCCATAAAACAAGCCGATCTGGGATTGAACCTCTCGACCAAGCGCACGCGCAAGCGCGAGCTCTTGGACGAGATGAATCGCGTGGTGCCCTGGGCGGCGCTGGCCGCGTTGGTGACACCACATGCGCCATCTGGTCGGCGCGGCCGCCCGCCGTTTCCAGTCAGTCGAAACGATGCTGCGCATTCACTTCATGCAGCAGTGGTTCGGGTTGTCCGATCCCGCCATGGAAGAGGCGCTGTTCGATGTGCCGCTGTATCGCGAATTCGCAGGCCTGGACACCGGCAACGTGCGATTGCCCGACGAGAGCACCATCCTGCGATTCCGGGCAAACGCAAGGCGCCGGACAAGAGCGCGAAGCTGGGCGCGCTGGCGTCGCGAAATGCGGAGCCATCCTGCAGACACAGCACTGAAATGCCAGGTATCGGTCAGGAATCATCTTTACTCAACGAGTTGGCGCGTTCGTCAGCCTGTTGTGCAGAGCATCCCTAACGATTGAGGCTCTCGCGCAAGTCTTTCATCAGGGTCCGCAGCAACTGTGCAGCATCGGTGACCGGTTGTAGTTTGTTCAGTCCGCACCTTGGTTCTCGATCAACGATCTCGACATAACATTGGCGGTCGCGCTGTCGCAGGAGAATGAATCGCACGATTCATCGCAGATGGTTGTTGCTTGATAAACGGGGAAGACCTTGTAGCAAGTTGAGCGGCGGCCCGCTACCACGACAGGGAATCGGAGCCACAGCGCCGCCGGCGGGGCGTCCGCTCGAACGCCGGGTTGGGCGTCTTGTCGCGAGTCCGTTGCAGATAGCTACTTGCGCGCGATCGAACTCGGAAACGAACGCAAGGCCAAGCTCCAAATTCGCGCTCGCGACGTAAAAGGCGGTCGCATCGTTCAACTCGCCAAGGGCGAGCGGAAGAATGACCAACTTCACTTCAATGCGGCACGAACCCGCGCCAACGCCTCCGCGATCGGAATGACCTGAACCGCTCCGCTCTCGACCTCCGCGATGCGACGCTCGATCTCGGCAGCCCACGCTTCCTCGATTTCCGCATCGTCGTCGAGGCTAGCAAGCAGACGCTGCGCAAGGGCAGCACGCTCACTTGGAGTCAAAGTCAGAGCCTGTGCCTCAAGGTGTTCCAGCCGTGTTTCCATCTTCCGCGACCTCCAGATGATCGATCGATCCTACGGTGTTTGGACCGGGGCTTTGGCAGACGCCCAACGTTCGCAGTCACCGGACGCGCGCCGCTCTTGCGCGCGTCCGGTGCACTGCGGCGTTAGGCGCCGGCGCTTGCAGGAACGACGCCGTACTGTGCGAGAACACGCCTCGCCTCCTCAGGCCCTCTTGCCACATGAGCATGCATACCCAGCTTCACCGCCGCTTCAATGTTCCGCAAGCCGTCATCCAGAAACCGGACATCCGACGGTGAACGGCTGCATCACCTGGGCGAATCGGGCATCGTCGCGGCGGTGGTCAATGCGGGCGAAGCGCGGGCTCGGCGACCTGATCCTCTCGACCCGCACCATCGAATGGGTGCACGAGGGCGGCAAGGTCGAGGAGGGCATCGTATCGCTCGGACCAGCGGCGGGCTTCGCCGACGCCATCGTGCCGGCGGGCCAGATCGTCGCGCAGCTGATGCGCGAGGCGATCGCCGCGGCGAGAGCCTTTGACCGGGTCTTCGAGCCTGGCTGAAAACTCAGGGCGTGCCCGGGCCTTTGCTGCCCGCCATGTGGAGCGCCCGCACCCCGGCCATGCTGAGCGCCACCGCCTCGGCCGTCTTGATCCCATCGATACCCGCCGACAAGATGCCGCCGGCATATCCCGCCCCTTCCCCCGCCGGATACAGCCCCTTCACATTCAGGCTCTGGAAATCAGCACCGCGCGTGATGCGCAGGGGTGAAGACGTGCGCGTCTCGACACCCGTGAACACCGCGTCCGGCCGGTCGAAGCCTTTGATCTTGCGGCCGAACACCGGCAGCGCTTCGCGAATCGCGGCAATGGCGTAAGGCGGCAGGCTCTCGCCCAGATCGCCCAGCTTCACGCCTGGCTTGTAGGAGGGCATCACATCGCCGAGCTGTGTCGAAGGCCGCCCGGCGAGGAAGTCACCCACCAGCTGCCCCGGCGCTTCGTAGGTGCCACCGCCCAGATCGAACGCGCGCGACTCGAGTTCGCGCTGCAGCACGATGCCGGCCAGGGGATTCACCTGACCATCGACCTTCGTCATTTCAGGGTAGTCAGTGGGGTCGATGCCCACCACGATGCCGGCATTGGCGTTGCGCTCGTTGCGCGAATACTGGCTCATGCCGTTGGCGACGACACGGTTGAGCTCGGAGGTGGCGGCCACCACCGTGCCGCCCGGGCACATGCAGAAACTGTAGACGGTGCGCCCGTTGCCGGCGTGATGGACCAGCTTGTAGTCGGCCGCACCGAGCAGCGGGTGGCCGGCATGCTCGCCCAGGCGCGCACGGTCGATCATGCCCTGCGGGTGCTCGATACGAAAACCGACCGAGAAAGGCTTGCTCTCCATGAAGACGCCGCGCTCGTGCAGACGCTCGAAGGTGTCGCGCGCGCTGTGACCGAGGGCGATCACCACATGGTCGGCGCGCAGTTCATGGGTCTGGCCGCTCGCCACGTCCAGCACCGAGAGGCCACGCAGGTGCCGGCCGTCGGGCCCGGTCTCGATGTGCACATCGACCACCCGCTGCTCGAAACGGATCTCGCCGCCCAGCGCGATGATCTGCGCGCGCAGGTTCTCGACCACCTTGACCAGCTTGAAGGTGCCGATGTGCGGGTGCGCCTCGTACAGAATCTCGGGCGGTGCGCCGGCCTGCACGAATTCATTCATCACTTTACGGCCCAGGTGGCGCGGGTCCTTGATCTGGCTGTACAGCTTGCCGTCAGAGAAGGTGCCGGCGCCACCTTCGCCGAACTGCACGTTCGACTCCGGATTCAGAATGTTCTTGCGCCACAGACCCCAGGTGTCTTTGGTGCGTTCGCGAACTTTTTTGCCGCGTTCGAGCACGATCGGCGCAAACCCCATCTGCGCCAGCACCAGCGCGGCAAAGATGCCGCAGGGGCCGAAGCCAACCACCACCGGGCGCTTGCGCAGGCCTTGCGGCGCCTGGACCGGGGGGTGGTAGACGAGGTCTGGCGCGGGGCCGACATGCGGCTTGCCCTCGAGGCGGGCCAGCAGGGGGGCTTGTGCGGCTTCGTCGCGCAATTGCACGTCGACGATGTAGACCAGCACCAGCACACGCTTGCGGGCGTCGTAGCTGCGCTTGAACACCCGCACCGCCGCGAGCGCCTGCAGCGGCACACCCAGGATGCCCGCCACCGCCTCCTGCAGCGCCGGCTCCAGATGGTCGAGCGCAAGCTTGATTTCGCTGATTCGGATCATGAGGGCGAATTCTACGAGGCTGCTGGCGTTGCGCGGGTCAGCCCGGGGCCGGCGATCCCGCGCCAGCCCGTGGCGACACCCGCCACACCACCAGCACCAGCAGCGCGAACGACTGCACCGCCACCCACACCAGCAGCGTCGCCTGGAACGCCGCGACCTCATTGCCCAGCCTGGCCCGGAACAGATCGAGCGAAACCCCAAACAGCCATTGGCACAGGAAGATGCCGGAAAACGTGATGAGGTTGAACGCGGTGAACGCACGACCGGTGAGAGCGGCCGGAAAGGTCATCGCCACGTGAGTCTGCATCAATGTGTAGCAGGTCGAGACGACCCCCAGGGGCAGCCAGAGCAGCCACGCCCAGGGCTGATGAATGAGGGCGATGGCTGCCTGCAGACCGATGAATGGAACCGATCCGGCGATGACCACCTGCACGACGCTGACCCCGCGGCGCTCGAGTCGCGGCGCCAACCAGCCCAGTCCCAGAAATCCGACCAGCAGCACCGCGTTGAAGACAAACAGAGCACCCGCCGCGGACTTCGGGCTCATGCCCAGCACCTGAGTGAACCAGGGCCCGGCCCACAGACTTTGCAG
>JAYVOV010000461.1:0-4774 GCA_043757735.1 Burkholderiaceae bacterium | reverse complement strand
TGCGCCTGTGGCTCAACGATGACCCGGCGCAGAACAAACGCATTGATGCGCTGCTGGCCGAACACGGCAGCACACCGGAGTCCTTGCTGGTGACGGATATCGTGCTGGTGGAAGCCGTATGGACGCTCCGATCTGCTTTCGACCAGGACAAGGCAGCCCAGTTGATCGCCGTGCGCAGCCTTCTGGACGAGACCGCGTTCGCGTTCGAGGACCGCGAGGCAGTCAGTAAAGCGGTCATCTTGTTCGAACAGAGTTCGTGCGGCTTCTCGGATTGCCTGATCGTCGCCAAGCATGCTCAACTGGGCTGCGAGTTCACCGCCACCTTTGACCGTGGCATGCGCAAGCAGCCAGGCGTCAAAGTGCTCTGAGTCGAGCGTTCGCCGGACCGAAATAGCGCGCTGTAAGGTGGAACGGATCGAGCTGAACGTCTGGGCTCGAGGAATCGCAGAGGAGAAAGTGGCCGTGGCGCTGCTGCTGGCCATCCTGTTCCACCGAGCGACGCCGCGTGAAGCCTGAAGACCGGGTTGCGTGCTCGCCGCCACCATCAACCACGGGATGCGCAAGTCCCATGTGTCAAGGTGCTGTGACCCGCGTGTTGCCCGGACCGAGACAGCATCGCGGGCCCGGCCGGTCGCCCTGGCAGCTAGCGCTCCTCCAGCCGAAGACGCTCAACAGAACCGATGGCGACTACCCTGCGAAGCGTTGAATCGGAATCAACGACGAAGACCTGCCCACCGTCAGCCGGGATCGCGTCGAGCAACACGCAAGCGGTGACGCCATCGACCTCCCCCACCAGCGCCAGTGCGCGACGACGCGGCGCTGGCGTGTGGCCGCACCTCGGGCATGAGGGAGCTGTGCTGCGCCGTCGCACGCATGCCTGCGGCCGCTCACGCTGGTGACCAATCAGCCCGACTGGTCGCTGCTGAAGGTCCCTCACGCGCAGGCGCTGCCGGGCATTCGCTGGAAGCTCAAACGATGCGCCTTCGATTGTTCAGCCGCGAGCGTCCTGCTCGTCGGACCCGCCGCCTGCTCAGGGCATCGCGAATTCAACCCCCGGCTGCAGCGCACAGGGTTCTCGCTTGCCACATGTCGTCGACGGGTATCGAGACGGGGGTCGGCTTCGCCGTGCAGCACGCGCTGCACTTATGAAGCTGCCTCACGGTTTGGCGGAGCAAAGAGAAATCGAACGCCGAGTTCGAACTGGCGACCCCCGGCCTGAAACTGCGTGAGACAACCTGGGAAGCAGTGGGACCAAGCGTTGGCCGGCCTAACGAGGCGCTGTGTAGTTCAAAGTCCCTGAGGCGCTATGGCACCTGCTGAGACACACTGCGATGAAAAGAAAAAAACGGGCTGCGTGTCATCGCAGCCCGCTTATTCAGCACAACCTTCGGAACCCCATGCGACATCGTGAGACGCTATGGGACTAACTGGCGGAGTGGACGGGACTCGAACCCGCGACCCCCGGCGTGACAGGCCGGTATTCTAACCGACTGAACTACCACTCCTGATTCAGAAAACCTTCGCTTCGTGTGTTGCTGCGCGACTGGTGGGTGCTGAGAGGTTCGAACTCCCGACCTACGCCTTGTAAGGGCGCCGCTCTACCAGCTGAGCTAAGCACCCCCTCTGGGGCCACCGCTTAAATGCCAGTTTGCAGGACTGGCACCTTAATTTTCTGCAACGCACGTGTCACAAGCGAGATCCAGATTATACATGTTTTTTTGGAGCGGGTCGAACGCCTGACTGAGCTTCAGTTGAGCGCGTCTTTCAGACCTTTGCCAGGACGAAATTTCGGAACCTTTGCCGACTTGATCTTGATGGTGGCACCCGTGCGTGGATTTCGACCAGTGCGTGCAGCACGTTTACCGACGACAAAAGTGCCGAAACCAACCAGTGTCACGGTGCCGCCTTTTTTGAGCGTGGTCTTGATTGCACCAATCAGAGAATCAACCGCCCGCCCCGCTGCAGCTTTGGAAATATCCGCCTGCGTGGCGATGTGGTCGATCAAATCGGTTTTATTCACTAGAACCCCCTCGGTTCAATCTTTGATGTTTTGGGAAGGCACGCGCGGATCGAGCCGCACGGCTCTTGGAGCAGAAAAATGGGATAAAAAAGAAATGGCGCCAACATCTGTTGTCAACATTAAATCGCCCGGAAAGCCTTGTGTCAAGCGGCTTTCCGGGCGATTTAGCCAGGCGGCGACGTGCCGTTTTGAGACGCGTGTGACGGCGTTTGTCAAGACGCCGTCACACCGGCCTCAATGCGCCACGATGTCGCCAGCGGCCCCCGGTGCGGCGGTCTTGGCCGCAGCAGGCGCTTCGGCAGTGGCCGGTTTGACCTCTGTCGGCTCTTCTTCCGGAAGCGGCTCCGGTGAACGCTCGAGCGCGATTTCAAACACACGGTCGATCCACTTGACCGGCACGATCTCGAGACGATTCTTCACGTTGTCGGGAATGTCGGCGAGATCCTTGACGTTCTCTTCAGGAATGATCACCGTCTTGATGGCCCCGCGATGGGCAGCAAGCAATTTTTCCTTGAGGCCACCAATCGGCAGCACCTCGCCTCGCAGGGTGATTTCGCCGGTCATCGCAACATCTGCACGAACCGGAATACCGGTCAGCACCGAAACCAGCGCCGTCGTCATTGCGATGCCCGCACTTGGTCCGTCCTTGGGGGTCGCCCCTTCAGGCACGTGGATGTGGATATCACGCTTTTCGTGGAAATCGCCCTTGATGCCCAGGCGCTGCGCACGCCGCCGCACCACGGTCATCGCCGCCTTGATCGACTCCATCATGACGTCGCCGAGTTTGCCGGTACAGGTGGTGGTGCCCTTGCCAGGAACCGCCACTGCCTCGATGGTCAGCAATTCGCCGCCCACTTCGG
This sequence comes from Burkholderiaceae bacterium, assembly GCA_043757735.1. GTDB lineage: Bacteria > Pseudomonadota > Gammaproteobacteria > Burkholderiales > Burkholderiaceae_E > Quisquiliibacterium. The sequence goes on along the minus strand of JAYVOV010000461.1, from coordinate 1,894 downwards.
TCCAGGCCAGCCCGGTGACCTGGCCAACCTGATTTTCCTTTTCGGCAACGCCGAAAGTGAAGCGACGCACGCCCAGGAACTTGTCGATGTTCTTGGCGGTCACCGCGACCTTTTTCTCAGTCTTCTTGAGCAGCAGTGTCTTGACCACTTTGCGACAGATCTTGCTGACCTCGCGCTCGAGCGAACGAACACCCGCCTCACGCGTGTAGTAGCGAACAATGTCGCGCAAGGCGCTCTCGGCGACCGAGATCTCCTCGAGTTTGAGGCCGTTGTTCTTGATCTGCTTGGGCAGCAGGTAACGCTGAGCGATGTTGACCTTTTCGTCTTCGGTGTAGCCCGAAAGGCGAATGACTTCCATCCGGTCGAGTAGCGCCGGCGGAATGTTCAAGGTATTGGCGGTCGCCACGAACATCACGTCGGAGAGGTCGTATTCGACCTCGACGTAGTGATCGGTGAATGTGCTGTTCTGCTCAGGATCGAGCACCTCCAGCAGCGCGCTCGAGGGATCTCCCCTGAAATCCATGCCCAGTTTGTCGACTTCATCGAGCAGGAACAGCGGATTGCGTACACCCACCTTCGCCAAGTTCTGCAGGATCTTGCCCGGCATCGAGCCGATGTACGTGCGCCGATGACCGCGGATCTCGGCCTCGTCGCGCACACCACCCAACGCCATGCGCACGAACTTGCGGTTCGTGGCGCGTGCGATGGACTGGCCCAGCGAGGTCTTGCCCACACCGGGCGGTCCGACCAGGCACAAAATGGGCGCCTTCAGTTTGTCGACACGCTGCTGCACCGCGAGATACTCGAGGATGCGCTCCTTGACCTTGTCCAGGCCGTAGTGATCCTCATCGAGCACCTCTTCGGCATGGGTCAGTTCGTTGTTGATCTTGCTCTTCTTGCGCCAGGGCAGATTGACGAGGGTGTCGATGTAATTGCGCACCACGGTGGCTTCGGCTGACATCGGCGACATCAGCTTGAGTTTTTTAAGCTCGCCATCGGCTTTCTTCTTGGCTTCCTTGGGCATCTGGGCGCCCTTGATGCGCTTCTCGAGTTCTTCGAGATCGGCACCTTCTTCGCCTTCGCCCAGCTCTTTCTGAATAGCCTTGACCTGTTCGTTCAGGTAGTACTCGCGCTGACTCTTCTCCATCTGGCGCTTGACGCGGCCGCGGATGCGCTTTTCGACCTGAAGGATGTCGAGTTCGGTCTCAATCTGGGTAAGCAGTTTTTCGAGACGCTCGGACACCGAGATGGTCTCGAGAACGCCCTGCTTCTGCTCGATCTTGATCGGCAGATGTGCGGCCACGGTATCGGCCAGACGCCCGGCATCGTCGATGGAATTCAGCGACGCGAGGATCTCCGGCGGGATCTTCTTGTTCAACTTCACGTACTGGTCGAACTGCGCCAGGATAGCGCGGCGCAGGGCCTCGTTTTCCGGCGAGCCTTCGCCCGTGAGTTCAACCGGCACGAGTTCGCAGCTGAAATGCGACTCGCCGTCGGTGATGGAGGTGATTCGGGCCCGCTGCGACCCTTCGACGAGCACTTTGACGGTGCCATCGGGGAGCTTGAGCATCTGCAGGATGTTGGAGACGCAGCCGATCTCATAGATGTCGCCCGCCGAGGGTTCGTCTTTGGATGCGTTTTTCTGAGCGACCAGCATGATGCTCTTGCCCACCTCCATCGCGGCTTCGAGGGCTTTGATGGATTTGGGACGCCCCACGAACAGCGGAATGACCATGTGGGGAAACACGACCACGTCGCGCAAAGGCAGCAGCGGCAATGTCTGAGGAGTGGTGCTCACAATATCTGGCATCAGGTTCTCCAAGGTTGGACCAGTACCAGGACATGGGGCCCGGTGGTGAACATTTCAAGAAGAATACGCCCAATCGTCCGCTGG
>JAYVOV010000460.1:0-4775 GCA_043757735.1 Burkholderiaceae bacterium | reverse complement strand
CTATCTCGAGAAGCAGCTCCCTGGTTTCAAGGGGCCGTTGTCGGTCGAATCATTCAAGGGCGGGCAGTCGAACCCCACCTTCCGGCTGAACACCCCTTCGCGCAGCTACGTCATGCGTTCCAAGCCGGGTCCGGTCGCCAAACTGCTGCCCTCCGCGCACGCCATCGAGCGCGAATACCGGGTCATCGGTGCACTGGCCAAAGCGGCCATTCCGGTGCCCGAAGTCTATTGCCTGTGCGAAGACGAATCGATCATCGGGCGTGCCTTCTACATCATGGAGTGCGTCGAGGGTCGCGTGCTCTGGGATCAGGGCCTGGCCGGATTCACCAAGCCTGAACGCGGTGCCATTTATGACGAAATGAATCGGGTGATGGCCGCCCTTCATACCGTCGACTACCAGGCGCTCGGGCTGGGTAATTTCGGCAAGCCTGGCAACTACTTCTCGCGCCAGATCTCGCGTTGGACCAAGCAGTACCAGATCTCGGAGACTGAACACATCGAGGCAATGAACCGGCTCATCGAATGGCTGCCCGGCGCCATTCCAGCCGGTGACGAAGCCACCGTGGTGCACGGCGACTTTCGCCTCGACAACCTGATGTTCCACCCTACTGAACCGCGCATCCTGGCCATTCTCGACTGGGAACTCGCCACCATTGGGCATCCGCTGGCAGACTTCTCCTATCACTGCATGTCCTGGCACATCGAACCGGGCAGTTTTCGCGGCATTGCCGGCCTCGATCTCGCCGCCCTGGGCATTCCTGCCGAGCAGGAATACATCCAGCGCTACTGCGAACGCACCGGCCGCGATCAGGCCAAGGTGGTCGAGCACTGGGACTTCTACATTGCCTACAATATGTTCCGGCTGGCCGGCATCTTGCAGGGCATCATGAAGCGCTACCTGGACGGCACGGCGGCCAGCGCACAAGCCGCCAATGCCGGCGTGCAGGCCAAGGCTCTGGCCGAGCGCGGCTGGCAGTACGCGCAGCGGCTTCTCTGAGGCCGCTGTCGCGCCTGACCGTGATCGATCTCCACACCTGGCCCTCACCCGCTGGCCACCGAGTCCACATCATGCTCGAGGAGTGCCGCCTGCCGTATGCGGTGCATTCGGTAGACAGCGGTTGCGCTGGACCGATCACGACCGCGTTCCTCCCGATCGCACCGGGCGACGAAATACCCGCCCTGGTCGACAGCAACGGACCGGACGGCAGACCGATTGCCCTGTTCGAATCCGGTGCAATCCTGCTGTACCTGGCGGGGAAAACGGGCCGCTTCATGCCCCGCTCGGTGCGCGCGCGCTACGAGATGCTGCAGTGGCTGACGCTGCCGATGGACGACATCGGCAGCCGGCTCGATCTGCTCGATCGACGGCTCAGCCACACCGGTGCGTTCCTGGCCGGCCGGCAGTATTCGATCGCCGACATGTCGGTCTTTCCGTGGCTGCGCTCGTTTGCCAGCGAAGCCATCGACCGGGCGGGTGCCACGCAGTTCAAGCGCTGGTATAAGGCCGTCGAAGCACGGCCAGCGGTGCAACGCGCGCTGCGGGTGCTGGCTGACCGATGAAGTCTCGCGGCGCCCGATGAAGCAGCGCCCGACGCGACCGACCGGCAGACGCTCCGGCGCCCCAATCGCGACGGCCTCGCGGTATCGCTGATCCTGGTCTGCTGCGTCACTATCCGGCCACGCGTATCGCGTCGTTGACCTTCCTGACACCGGTGCTCGGCCTGGTCGCCGGCGTGTTCCTGCTGGACGAAACATCGTCGCCGGCACTGATGGCCGGACTGGCCGGACTGGCCGGGGTGGTGGCCGGCCTCTGGCTGGTCAACCGACGCTGACGCGCCCCGCTCGTTCAGGCACCTGCAGCAGCGGTTTTTTTCGGCCACAAGCCAGCCAGCAAAATCAATACCGCCGCCACGGCGAAGCCGGTCGACAGCTTGCTGTGCAGGAAAATGCTCGGATCGCCATCCGAGATGGCCAGCGCCTGACGTACCGAGCGTTCGAAGATCGGGCCCAGCACGTAGGCCAAGATGACGATGCCCAGATCGAAGCCCTGGCGGCGCAGAAAATAGCCAACGAACCCGAACACCACCGCGACCAGCACGTCGGCCGGATTGCCGCTGTTCGAGTACACGCCGACCAGGCAGACCACCAGAATCATTGGCGTGAGATAGGCCCGAGGGATGTCGAGAATGCGCACGAACAGGCCGATGAGCGGCAGGTTGAGAATCAGCAGCATGATGTTGCCGATGTACATGCTCGCGACCACGCCCCAGAAGACCTCGGGCTGGCGCTCGAGTATGGTCGGGCCGGGCGTCACGCCATGGATCATGAAGGCGCCCAGCAGCAGTGCGGTGATGGCGTTGGCCGGGATGCCCATGCACAGCAGGGGCACGAAAGCACCGGTCGTGCCGGCGTTGTTGGCCGCCTCGGGACCGGCCAGGCCTTCGACCGCGCCCTTGCCGAATTCTTCCGGGTTCTTGGACAGCTTGCGCTCGACCGCATACGACAGGAACGAAGCGATCACGGCCCCGCCGCCGGGCAGCAGTCCCACCAGAAACCCGAGCACCGTGCCACGGCCGATCGGGCCGACCGAGCGGCGCGCCTCCTCGCGCGTCGGCATGAAAGCAAGCAGGCCTTTGGGCGGCGTGATGATCTTCATTTCATCCGCGCTGCGGCGGGCCATGAACAGGACCTCCGACAAGCCGAACAGACCGATCGCCAGCGGCACCAGATTCACGCCGTCCCCCAGCGCCATGATGTCGAAGGTCAGACGCTGGGTCATGTTCATGGGATCGGCGCCGATCGTGCCCAGCAGCAGTCCGAAGGCCGCCATAAGCAGCGCGCGTGCCAGTGAACCACCCGACATGTAGGTGACCATCGACAGCCCCGCCAGCATCATCATTGCGTATTCGGAGGGTCCGAACGCCAGCACCAGCCGCGCCAGGGGCGGCGACAGAAAAGTGATCGCCACGACACCGATGGTGCCCGCCACGAACGAGCCGACGCCGGCAATCGCCAGTGCGGCCCCGCCCCGTCCCTTGCGGGCCATTTCGTAGCCGTCCAGGCAGGTGACCACCGACGAGGCTTCGCCCGGAATGCGCATCAGAACGGAAGTCACGGTACCGCCGTAGGCCACACCGTAATAGATGCCTGACAACATGATGATGGCCGGGGTCACGTCCATCTTGAAGGTGATCGGCAGCAAGATGGCGATGGTGGTCAGCGGCCCGAGGCCGGGCAGAATGCCCACCACCGTGCCGAGGAAGGTGCCGATGAAGCAAAAGAGCAGATTCGTCGGCGTCATGACGACGACGAACCCATTGAGCAGGGCGTCCATGGGCAGTGATCAGTCCAGGTGAGATCTGTTGGCGGGCCCTGGCGCAGCCAGGTGAGCCCGCTTCAACGTACCAGCGAGAAAAAGGCGCGCTCGATCGCGGAGCTCGGCAGATCGACCCGCAACAGCCAGCCGAAGCCGATCAGGCCGACTGCCGCGCAGGCAAAGCCGTAGGTCAGCGCGGCCGCCCAGGAGCGGCCTTCGGCAAAGCGCACGATCAGCACCGATATCGCGATCGCAGTGAGCGTGAACCCCGCGAAGGCCGAACCGGCCGCCAGAACCAGCAGACTGGCGACGTAGATCAGGAAGCTCGAGCGGGTTCTTTGCCGTGTCTGCGGGTCGATGGTGTCGGTGTCGCCTTCTTCGGTGGTGGCGGCACGTCCCGGCCAGATCAGCACGATGGCCGCCAGCGCGACGAACACAACGGCCACCATCAGCGGGAACAGACCGGGCCCCGGACCGTCGAAGCCCCAGCGCTCGAGTTTCATTGCCTGCCAAAGGCCGACCAGTGCCACCACGAGCAGACCCAGCGTCGCCAGCCGCGGCCCGGTGATCAGGCCGCGGCCCGGCTCGGCGGCTGGCGTGGATGCAGAACTCATGCGCGCTTCTTTGCCATCCCGGTTTCGAGCAGCACCGGTACGAGTTCGCCTTCCAGCTTCTTCAGGAACGCCTTGTAGTCGGCGCCGTTGCGATAGACCGGGACGATGCCGAGGTTGCTGATCTGGGTCAGAACACTCTTGTCTGTCATCACATCGGCCAGGGCCGCTTCCATGCGCTGCCTGATGGCGGGATCGACGCCCGCCGGGAAGGCGTAGCCGAACGGGCCATTAGTGGTGGCATCGAACCCGTGTTCGCGGATGGTCTTGATATCGGGGTAGTCGGGCCAGCGCTCGGGTCCGGCTGCCGCGAGCAGGCGCAGCTTGCCGCCTTCGATCTGCGGGCGCATCTCGGTGACCGTCTGAATGACCGCATCGACGTGACCACCGATCGCCTGCGCGACCGACTCGACACCGCCAGTGAAAACCACCCAGCGGAATTTGGCACCGGTAAGCTTTGCCAGTTGAAACATCGCGACCACATTGGTCACGTTGTTCGAGCCGTAGGTGACCAGACGCTGCTTGCCGGTGGCGATGAGTTCTTCCAGCGTCTTGATGGACGAATTGATGCCAGTGCCCACGCCATAGCGCAAGGCGGCCACCTGGCCGAGGATATCGAATGCCTCCCAGGGGTTGTACTTGACGTCCATCATGTTCGGCACGGTGATGTGGCTGGAGATCGCCACCAGGCCCATGGTGTGGCCATCCGGCGCTGCCGCAGCCAGCGTGGAGGGCCCGAGCGCGCCGGCCCCGCCCACCACGTTCTTGACGATGACAGTCGCCGACAGACGCTTTTCCAGGGCCTGCGCGAGGATCCGGGCGGTGAGGTCGGTCGCCGCGCCGGGGGC
>JAYVOV010000459.1:0-4777 GCA_043757735.1 Burkholderiaceae bacterium | reverse complement strand
GGGGTTGCCGACGTGCGCCTGTTCCGCGCCGACAAGATGAATGCGCTCGATGCCGCGATGTTCCAGGCCCTGATCGACACCGGCGAAAAACTCTGTCGCATGCCTGCGCTGCGCGCGGTGTTTATTTTGGGCGAAGGCCGCGCCTTCTGCGCGGGCCTGGACACCTCGCGCTTTGGTCAGATGGCTGCCAGTGCCGGCGCGCCTGCCGCGAGTCAGGGTTCGATGGGCAAGGACATCGTCGCGCGCACTCACGGCTGGGCCAACGCCGCGCAACACGCGTGCATGGTCTGGACTCCGGTGCCGGTGCCGTTCGTGCTGGTTTCGCCAGCATCAGCGAAATCGTGCCGCGAACGCGCCCATCACTTTCTGGTATTGCTCGTCGGCCTGCACGTGCAGATCACTGTGCGAGCCGCCGGCGATCGCGATGAACGACTTCGGCGCGTTGGCGGCCTCGAACAGCTGGCGGCCCAGCACGAACGGCACCGTCTTGTCCGAGTCGCCGTGCAGCATCAGCAGCGGCGCGTCGATGCGTGTGATGCGAGCCAGGGAATCCATTCGCTGGCCGCTTAGTTCCGCGAGAGGACGCACGAGCCTGGAGGCGTCGGCGGCCACGTCGGGCAGGCTGGTGAAGGTCGACTCGAGGATGAGGCCGGCATACGCGCCCCGGCCGGCCTGGCGCGCGGCCAGGTGCACCGCGACCGCGCCACCCATCGAGTGCCCGAAAATCACCCGGCGTCGCGGATCGGGCTGGCGGCGCACAAGCTCGGACCAGGCGATATCGGCATCCGCGTGAATGCTTGACTCGGAGGGGACAATGGGGCTGCTCTCGCCCCAGCCGCGATACTCCACCGCCAGCACCGAATACCCGGCGCGACGCAACGCCACCATCTTGGGATGGTTGCGGTACAGATTACGGAAAGTGCCGTGCAGGTACAGCAGGGTTGGCGCCTGCGGGTCGGCATTGGGCAGCCACCACAGCTCAACGCGCTGCGACGGCGAGCCCGCGGCGTCCCAGTTCACGAACCAGCGTTGATCGCCCGCCTGCAGGCCGGCGAAGCCGTCAGGTATCTGGCGAGTCGGGCGGTAGATTGCGAGGCGGGAGCGTTCATCGAGAGCTGTGCACGCGCCCTGCAGCGCGGCCAGCCCGACCAGCGCGACCGCTGCCGCGGCCCTTCGGTAGTTCCACGCTGCAGTCATTGCACGGACAAGCGGCACTGGATCAGTTCAGGTAATAGCCCAGGGTCAGCAGCAGGCCCGAATTGCCGAACAAGATCAGCTCGCTGGCGAAGTTCTTGTAGCGCCAGCCGATGGCCGGAAGGATGATCGGCGCCACGCCTGAGTGATTGAACGGGATCTTGTCGCGGAACTCGCCCTTGTAGCCATGGAGCACGCCGGCGACGAGCTTGATGTGGGCTTCGGGGAATCGTTGCAGCGGATGCCAGCGCTGCCCGATATAAAGCATCTGGGAAGGCTGGCCGAACGAGTTGAGAAATGATGCTGCACCGAAGAGTCGGCCACTGGCCTCGATGCGCTCGATGTTGAGCAGCTGCTGGGTGTTGTGGTGGTCAGGCGAGTGATTGAAATGTCGTGTGTAGATGCTTGTCTGGATATACCAGCGAGCCGCCGCTGGGTCTGCTGGTACGCCGGCCGGGGAGTCAGGCGACGCTGCGGCGGCAGGCGTTTGCGCCATCGCGGATCCGGTTAAAAGGCTGAGTGCCAGGGCGCCGGCGCAAGCGAACATTGGGATTGGCAAAGGGCTCACCAAGGGGGTTGGGCATTATTTGACGTGAGATGGGCAAAAGGCGACGAGCGGCTCTGGACATTGCGGTAGAGATACCACGACATCGCAGCGCACTATAGCCGCTTCTGTACTCTGCGGCTGTCGGCGTCGAGTTCGGAGTCGTTCCTTGTTCGCCAAGCAGCGTTGCGGATCGGTTTGCATGATTGGATCAGCGGTGAAATCATGTCTTTCCGGCGTGAGGATTTCGAACAATGGCAGACGGTTCAAGGTTTCAACTCCAATACCCTCCTGGGCGCAGCGATGTCTGAGGGCTCGACCTGGTTTGCGGTGCTGGCGACTATCGCGGTGCTCGTCTTCTACGAGTGCGCTCTGGCGCTCGCGCAGCGCCGCAGTCCGCATCGACTCGCCCGGTCGGTCCACGCCACCTTGCGCGAGGAGTGGTTCGAGGCGATCTCCGACCAGAAGGGGTCCGAAATTCTGGCCGTGCAGACCTTGAGAAATTCGCTGATGTCGGCGACTATGACCGCGTCGACGGCGGTGCTGGGCCTGATGGGCGCGGTGTCTCTGGCAGCGCCCTCGCTCGATGTCGGGCTGCGATCGTCTGCTGCGGGTGTGCCGGCGCCGAGCGCTCGGCTGGTCCTCGAACTCGTTCTGATGGCGCTGCTGTTCGCGTCGCTGGTGTCGTCTGCAATGGCTGTGCGCTACTACAACCACGCCGGTTTCATCTGCGCGATGCCGGTTGGCTCTGGGGCGAGGCGACGGTGGACTGCAGCGGGCATTGCCTATCTGCGCCGGGCCGGACTGCTCTACAGCTGGGGATTGCGTCAATTGCTGCTGGTTGCCCCCATTTTGGCGTCGATTCTGCATCCCTTTGCCGGTCCGCCCTCTGCGCTGCTGGTGGTTGCCGTGCTGTTTGCGTTCGACCGTTTTAGCGCCACCTGAACGGCTGTTCAGGATTCGACACCGGCAGGCTTCTGGGAGCCTTCTAGCGCGGATTTCATCGCGAGCAGGTCGCGGGTCTTTTGCGCCAGCGTGTCGATGTGCGACTGCGCGAGGGCCTTGACCTGGCGGCTCGGCCGTCCTCGGTCATGCCATAGGCTGAGCAGTTCGCCGATCTGTGCGATGGAAAACCCAAGATCTCGGGCGTGGCGGATGCAACGCAGCGTATGGAGATCTTCGCACCCTATTGCCGATAGCCGGCATCGCTGCGCGCCGGTTCGCTGACCAGTCCGACCTGCTCAGAGTGGCGGATCATTTTGGACGACACGCTGGTGGCCTTCGCAGCTTCGCCGATATTCATCGCTCAAGCATCCACTTGGGTCAAGCATCCACTTGGGTCAAGCATCCACTTGGGTCAAGCATCCACTGGTGTTCAAATGACGGCGCTGCAAAAGAAAAAAGCCAGTGAGATAGCTCACCGGCCCTTAAAAATTCTGTGTCTTGTCTGATTCTCGTGAGTCTATTGTTTGTGCAACTTAGCTACTTTTGACTACGAGTGGTAGGCCGTGCGGGACTCGAACCTGCGACCAACGGATTAAAAGTCCGATGCTCTACCAACTGAGCTAACGACCCCCGTAAGACAGCCTGAGATTATACGAAGTCTCCCCGCTTGCGTCAAATGTTCTTCCGCGTCGTTAAACCATCCGCTCGACTCGCCATATCTGGTAACGCAACGCTGCATATCCGCCAGCCATGATCGCGGCCAGCGAAAGTCCCGAACCAAGCGCCAGCGTCGACACGCCGGAGAGCCCTTGCCCAACAGTGCAACCCATTGCCGTGACACCGCCAACGCCCATCAACGCGGCGCCGGCCAGGTGATTAGCCGTGTCTTCGGTGCCGCGAAAGCCTTCCCAGCGGAATTGGCGGGTCAACAGGGTGTGCATGAAGGAGCCCAGGATCATGCCGAGCACGGCCGCGATACCCAGGGTCAGCACCCGGCTCTTGTCGCTCCACAGCATGAGGAGTTCGAGGGTGTACGCGACCGGCGCGACGAAGCTCAGGGATTCGAGTCGACCGGAATTCGTGCCGACGAATTTTTCTTCCAGAGTATTGGGATCTTCCGCGACGTAGCCGAGGTAGCCGCTGATGGCCCAGGTCGCGACGATCGCCAGACCGATCGCGAGGCCGCCGAGGATCGAGTCGAAATTGCGGAACTCCCTGCTGGCAAAGGCGAAAACAATCAATGCGCCGCCGATCACCAGGCCCAGGCCGAGCCGCAGCATTGGCAGCGCGCTTGCGTCCGTGCCGGCGATGATCCGGGGCAGGTCCTGGCCGTTGGCCAATGTGAACGCGACGGGGTCGATTGCATTGACCCGAAACACGCCGAACACGCCGCGCAGTGTCATGTAGGCGAACAGGCCCATTACGCAGAAGACGACCACGGCCTTGAGCGAGCCGCCGCCGATGCGCAGCAAGGTCTTGCTGCCACAGCCGGATGCGAGCACCATGCCGGCGCCAAACATCAGGCCGCCCAGCAGGTACGACAACCACGTGACCGCGGGCGCGGTGTAGATGCTCTTGCCGAGATCGATGACTCCGGACCAGCCCAGCAGCTGGGTGCCGGCAATAGCCACGCCGATTGCGCACAGCCACATGCGCATGCGGGTCCAGTCGCCCATGTTGACGATGTCGGCCAGGGCGCCCATCGTGCAGAAGTTGCTTCGCTGCATGATCGCGCCCAGCAGCAGGCATACCGCGAAGGTGCACGAGACGACGCTGGCTTGGATCGCGGGAATATCGACGTTTGGCATTGCGCCGCCTCTTGCCTGGTTATTTCAGGGTTGCCATGCGCTCGCGCGCCTGCTCGGCGGTAGGGCTGTCGGGGAACTTCTCGACCAGCTGTTCGAGGCTGCGGCGCGCAGCGCGTTTGTCGCCGGTCTCGATCTGACACAACGCGACGCTGAGCAAGGCGTCTGCCGCACGTGCGTGATCGCCGTATCGGGCGAGGAACGCCTGATGCGACGCGAGTGCCGCGCGGTAGTCCTTGAGCGCGAACTGCGCGCTGCCGCTCCAATAGAGGGCGTTCGCCCCGTAGGC
>JAYVOV010000458.1:0-4811 GCA_043757735.1 Burkholderiaceae bacterium | reverse complement strand
TGCCCGGTTGTCGGCACCATGACAGGTTGCCTGGACGATGACATTGCGCGCGAAACCCAGATGGTCGCGCAAGGCAAACAGCTGCTGCCTGCTCGCATCGCAGGGCGTGTACTTACGCGCCGGCGCGAAAGGAAACTCGGCGCCCGGCCCGAACACATGGCAGTGGGCATCGACGCTGCCCGGGGGCAGCTGAAAGCGTGGCTTGGCAGGGCCGGTATACCAGTCCAGCCAGCCCGGGGTTTTTTCGAAATTCATGTCAGTACTTCGGGCGCTGCCGAAGCGTCGGCGGTGCCGCAAAGCTGCGCGCCAGCATAGAGGAGTCGCATGTGCGGCTTCACCGCACCCAGTTCGTACATGATCACTTCCCCTTCGCCCTGAGCGCGGCATCCAGGCGCGGATACACCCGGCGTGCATTGCCCTCGTAGACTTTGTGGCGATCGTCGTCGTTGAGAATGCTGCTCGATTCGATGTATCGCCTGGTATCGTCGAAATAGTGGCCGGTCTCGGGATCGATGCCCCGCACTGCACCGATCATCTCGCTCGCGAACAAGATGTTCTCGACCGGGATCACCTTGGTGAGCAGATCGATGCCCGGCTGGTGATACACGCAGGTGTCAAAAAACACGTTCTTCAGCAGGTGGTCCTTGAGCAGCGGCTTCTTGAGCTCCTGGGCGAGGCCTCGAAAGCGCCCCCAGTGATAAGGCACGGCGCCACCGCCATGCGGGATCACGAAGCGCAAGCTCGGGAAGTCCGTGAACAGATCGGCGGTCAGGCACTGCATGAAGGCGGTGGTGTCCGCGTTCAGGTAGTGCGCCCCGGTGGTGTGGAAACAGTGGTTGCAGCTGGTGCTGACGTGAATCATGGCCGGGATGTCGTACTCGACCATTTTTTCGTAGAGGGGGTACCAGTGACGATCGCCCAGGGGCGGCGAGGTCCAGTGCCCACCCGACGGGTCCGGGTTCAGGTTGATCGCCACATTGCCGTACTGCTCGACGCATTTCACCAACTCGGGAATGCAGGTGGCCGGGTCGACGCCAGGGCTTTGCGGCAGCATCGCTGCCGGGACGAAGTGATCGGGGAACAGCTGGCCGACGCGATAGCACAGTTCGTTGCAGATCGCCGCCCAGGTGCTCGAGACATTGAAGTCGCCGATGTGGTGGGCCATGAAGCTGGCTCGCGGCGAAAAAATGGTGAGGTCGCTGCCGCGCTGCTTCATCAGCCTGAGCTGATTGGCCTCGATCGATTCGCGCAGTTCGTCGTCGCTGATCTTCAGATCGGCAACCTTCGGCATCAGTGCCGGGTCTTCAATACCCGCGATCTGCCGGTTGCGCCAGTCGTCGAGCGCCTTCGGCGCGGTGGTGTAGTGGCCGTGACAATCGATGATCATTTGGCTTCGACTCCTTGCCAGACGTGGCCGGGGATGTAGGTTTCGCCGCGCATCAGCAAACGCGCGGTACGCAAAAGGGCCGCCTTGGTGACGATCTGTGGATTGGCAGGATCGGTCTGCAAGGCAACGCTGAATTCGCCGGTGGGGTGCTCGACCGACACCGTCTTCAGGTCGCCCCCTGGCATCACCGCGATGCCCTGGGTGACCGAGCCTTCCAACACGCAGGCCGTGCCGACCGTCACCGCCGCCAGCACGCCGATCGCGTCGTGGCAGACGTGCGGAATGAAGCTGCGGGTGGCAATGCTGCCGCCGTGCAGGGGTGGCGCGACGAGCGTCATCTTGGGATAGTTCATGGCGGTCACATCGCCCAGGCCCATCGCGTGGCCGCAGGCGATGCGCAGACGCTCGAGGCGTTCTCTCAATTCGGTGTCGCCGTTGAGATCGGCCACGCTTTCGTAACCGGTTCGCCCGACATCGGACGCCCTGCAGACCACCAGCGGCATGCCGTTGTCGATGCAGGTGACCGCGACGCCATCGATCACATCGCGCACATGGCCGGTCGGCAGCAGACCTGAACAGACCGACCCCGCAGTGTCGAGAAAATTGATGGTGATGGGCGCGCTGGCACCCGGCGATCCGTCGATGCGGGCATCGCCGTCGTACTCGACGCGCCCCCCCGGCGTCATCACGGTGATGTCACACTGCATGCCGGTATTGAGGGTCAGGACACGCAAGGTGGTGATGTCGCCCCACGCACGGACCAGGCCGGTTTCGATGGCGAAGGGAACGACCGCCGCCAGCATGTTGCCGCAATTGGGCGTGGTGTCGACCGTATCCTTGTCGGGCTGCAGTTGGGCGAACAGAAAATCAATGTCAACCCCCGGTTTGCTGCCCTTGGAGACGATACCCACCTTGCTGGTCAGCGGATGGGCGCCGCCCAGACCATCGATCTGGCGCTTGTCGGGCGAGCCCATCACGGCCAGCAGCACCCGATCCCGGGTGGCGATGTCGGCGGGCAGGTCGCTGGCCTTGAAAAAAGGCCCGCGGGAGGTGCCGCCGCGCATGAACAGGCAGGAAATCGCGCGCTGCATCTGAATGCTTCCTTGGAGAGATCGTGCGGATTCTTGAACAGGAACGACCGCCGGTCAATGCAATACCTGATTTGGCGGATATCGCAGAATGGCATACTCGGATCGCCAGGGATCTCAAGCAACTCGAACACTTCGTGCCGGTGGCCGATCAGGGTAGCTTTTGGGCCTGAGCGCGCGGCAACTCACGCCCTGTTCGGCTCACGCCTTGTTCTGATACGCGAAATTTCCGTAACCCTGTTCAGCGATCGCGAACCGCGCTTTTGATCAAGCCTCGCGCGCCTTTTTCCACGACGTGCAGATCTTGCGAAAGCTCGCGTTCCTGGTCGCTTCGTCCTCGTACATGTCGAAGGAGATCTTCATCGCGGCCTCGAGGATATCGGTCGGGTACCGATGCAGGTTCACAGCCTGCGAGATAAGCCATTTGAGCGCGACCGGATTCTTCGCGTCATATTCGGCCATCATGTTCAGATTGATCTGGGCGTTGGTGTGACAGTGCGTCGTGCGCCTACAGCCAATCCGCGATCAGCAGCAGCGCGTCCTCCAGGAAGGGTGTGTTCGGATCGGTGCCCAGGGGCGCGAGCGCGTCGAGCCACTCCTGCGGTGCACGACCGGCGTAGAACTCGCGTTCTTCGGCCTCGGCAGCCTCGCGGATGCGGTGCTTGCGGATCGGCACCCCGAAGGTGGCAAGATCCGGAGGGTTCGCCCTCCTCCCGCCTTCCTCCCGCCCGCCCGTTTGCCCCCCCCCGTTTGCCCGACTGACTGCCCGACTGACTGCCGCCGCCCATGAGATTTCTTCACGCCGCCGATCTGCACATCGACAGCCCTTTACGCGGACTCGACCGTTACGAGGGCGCCCCTGTCGAGCGACTTCGCGGCGCGACGCGCCAGGCCTTCCTGGGGCTGGTGTCCGCAGCCCTGGACCGGCAGGTTGATCTGGTGATTCTGGCCGGCGATATTTTCGACGGCAACTGGGCCGACTTCCGAACGGGGCTGTTCTTCCGAGAACAGCTGGTTCGCCTGACGCGCGCCGGGATCCGCGTGTTCATCGCCAAGGGCAATCATGACGCCGAGAGTCAGATCACGCGGCAGCTGCCAATGGTACCCGGCGTGCACATCTTCAATTCACGCAGCTGCGAGACAATCCGGCTGGACGATCTCGGCGTCGCGCTGCACGGACGCAGTTTCCCGAATCGCGCGGTGACCGAAGATTTCGTGCCGGGCTACAACCCCGCCGTGCCGGCGCTGTTCAATATCGGCGTGCTGCACACCAGCCTGACCGGCAGCCCCGAGCACGATCCGTATGCCCCGACCACCGTGGCGGCCCTCACCGCGTGTGGCTACGACTACTTCGCGCTCGGCCATATCCATGCCCGCCAGGTGGTTCAGGAAGACAATCCGCGGATCGTCTTTCCCGGCAATCTTCAGGGCCGACACGCGCGCGAAACGGGCGCAAAAGGCTGCGAACTCGTCACGGTGGCCGGCGGGCGCATCGAGACAACCGAAGCGCTTGCTCTCGACGTACTGCGCTGGCACCAGATGCGCATGGACGCGAGCCGATCGGCCAGCATCGAGGCCCTTGCCGAACATTGCCGAGACGCTTTCATCGCGCTGGCTGCGCAGGCGCCCGAACGGCTGCATGCAGTCAGAGTGACCCTGCATGGTCAGACCGCGCTGCACCGCCTGGAGGCCGAGCAGCCGGGCACGATCAGGGCCGCGATTCTCGCAGCTGCGCAGGATGTGGGCGCCGCAGATGTCTGGATCGAACAAGTTCGCCTCGAACTGAGTTCGCCACTGGACCGCGCCGCGGCGGCCGGGCGCGAAGACGCACTTGGCGAGGTGATCCGGCTGGTCGACGAATTGGCGGGCGATGCCTCTCGGCTGCAGGCTTTCGCGGACGAGCATCTGGGGGAAATGGCGCGACTGCCCGTCGAACTGGCCGACGCCGCCCCTGGCGCGCTCGGGATCGCAGACCTGCGGCAGGCACTCGCCGATGCAGAAAGCAGCGTGCTGGCGCAACTCGCGGATACCGCAGCGTCAGGGGCGAGGACTGGCGCGGGCTCGGCCGCACCAGGACTCGAAGGCGCGGTGCCGGCATGAGGCTGCTGCGGCTTCATCTCCAGGCCTTCGGCCCATTCACCAACCGGGTCATCGATCTCGGCGCGCAGGAACAGCGGCTGGCAGTGATCTACGGGCCGAACGAAGCCGGCAAGTCGGCGACATTAAGGGCGATCGGCGACCTGCGCTTCGGCATTGCGCAGAACAGCGCCGACAATTTCCGCCACGCCCACCCGGACATGCGCGTGGCCGGCGTTTTCGCCGACCCTCAGGGGCAC
>JAYVOV010000457.1:0-4822 GCA_043757735.1 Burkholderiaceae bacterium | reverse complement strand
CTCGAAACCCGGTTCGCGCCCGAACAGGTGATTGAAGCGGCGCGCGACCTCGCGCGTGAGCTCGATGTGCGGAACCTGATCTAAGCCCACCGGCACCCAGGCGGCGCGGTACATCAGGATGTCGGCCGACTGCAGCAGCGGGTATCCGAGGAAACCATACGTGGCCAGGTCGCGCGCCGAGAGCTTTTCCTGCTGATCTTTGTAGGTCGGCACCCTTTCGAGCCAGCCGAGCGGCGTGCACATCGACAGCAGCAGGTGGAGCTCGGCGTGCTCGGGTACCCGGCTCTGGATGAACAGGACCGATTGCTGCGGATCGATGCCGGCGGCCAGCCAGTCGATCACCATCTCCCAGACGCTGGCTTCGATGACATCGACGGAATCGTAATGGGTGGTCAGCGCGTGCCAGTCGGCGACGAAAAAGAGGCACGGGTATTCGTTCTGCAGGCGAACCCAGTTTTTAAGAGCGCCGTGGTAATGGCCAAGATGCAGGGCGCCCGTGGGGCGCATGCCGGAAACGACACGTTCGGGAAACATTGAAAGAGGCCTTGCCGGTATGGCCGGCGCGGCGCGACAGGGTGATCACCCGATTCTATCAAGCTGGCGCGATCGCGATCGTGGAACAGCCAGC
The DNA here is from genome assembly GCA_043757735.1 of Burkholderiaceae bacterium. Classification (GTDB taxonomy): domain Bacteria; phylum Pseudomonadota; class Gammaproteobacteria; order Burkholderiales; family Burkholderiaceae_E; genus Quisquiliibacterium. Next base: position 4,194 of record JAYVOV010000457.1, on the reverse strand, counting down.
GCCGCGACCCGCCTCAGACGTCTTTGGAAACCGCGATCCGGCCATCGACCTTGCCGCAGCCCATACGGGTGACCATCGGCATCTCACCCGTCATGTCGATCACGGTGGTAGGCGAATACGGCTGGCCGCCGGCATCGAGCACTGCATCGATGCGCCGGGCGAGCCGCTCGAGGATTTCGTCGGCCTCGTGCAGCGGGTCTTCTTCGCCGGGCAAGATAAGGCTCGAACACAGCACTGGCGCACCGAGCGCCTCGAGCAGCCCGGTGACCACTGGGGCCGCGGGCACGCGCAGGCCGATGGTCTTGCGCGACGGATGCCACAGCCGTCTCGGCACCTCTTTGGTGGCCGGCAGCACGAAGGTGAATGGGCCTGGGGTCCACTCCTTCAGGAAGCGGAACTGCCGGTTGTCGACCCGGGCGTAGACCGATAATTCAGACAGGTCACGGCACATCAGGGTGAGCAGGTGCTTTTCGTCGAGACCACGCAGCGCGCGCAACCGATCGACCGCCGATTTGTCGTCGAGCTGGCAGGCCAGCACGTAACAGGCGTCGGTCGGCAAGGCGACCACACCCCCGTCGCGCAAAACCTGGGCGGCCTGGCGCAGCAGGCGCTGCTGCGGGTTCTCGGCATGCAGGACGAAACGCTGCGTCATGAGCTCTCCATCGGGATCGTCAGCGCTGGGCAATCGGCCAGTCGTACCAGACCGGCACCACCGCATCGGGCAGGGGCGGCAACTGGCCGAGCTCGACGTGGCTTTCGCCAGGGCCGTGAAAATCTGAACCGCGCGATGCCCGCAGGCCGAACTCACGCGCCAGACCGGCAAACCGGCCGTACTGGTCGCGCGTATGACTGCCGCAGACCACTTCGATCGCGGAACCGCCCGCTTCGCGGAATTCTTCGATGAGCGCCCACAGCGCGGTATCGGTCAGGCGATAGCGACCGGGGTGAGCCAGCACCGGGGTGCCGCCGGCGCCGAGGATCCAGCCCAGCGCCTGCGACAGCTTCGCCCAGCGGTGCGGGACGAAGCCGGGTTTGCCTTCAGACAGGTAGCGCGAAAAGACATCGCTCACGTCGCTGCAGCGGCCGCTCTCGACCAGAAACCGCGCGAAGTGGGTGCGCGAAATGAGTTCCGGGTTGCCGACATAGCGCAACGCGCCCTCATACGTGCCTTCGATGCCGATGGCCTGCAGCTGCTCGGCCATTTCCCTGGCACGCTCTTCACGGCCATCGCGGGTGCGCGCCACGCCTGCAACCAGTTCAGCATCGACCGGGTTGACGCCCAGCCCGACCACGTGGATTGTCTCGCCCGCCCAGGTGACGGAAATCTCCACGCCCGGCACGTAGCGCAGCCCGAGCGCGTCGGCCGCCGCCTGGGCGCTGGCCTGCCCGGAGAGCTCGTCGTGATCGGTGAGCGAGAGCAGCTCGACGCCGTTGGCATGGGCGCGGGCCACCACGTCGGCCGGCGCCAGGGTGCCGTCCGAGATGGTTGAATGGCAATGCAGGTCGGCATTGAGCCGCCAGGGGTCTTGTGGTGTCACGCGGGTCTCCAGGTCATCGACGCCGTACTGGCAGCGTTCACGGACGGTTGAGTTCGGTCCAGGAATGACTCGACCAGCCGGGCAAGCGCCAGCGGCTGATCATGGTGCAGCATATGGCCAGCCTGCGCGAGGGTTGTCCGCTCGAGGGTGGGTATTGCCAGCAGACGTCCGCGAAAATCGTCGGACTCGATGAATGCATGCACCTCGCCGGTGTGTTCAGCAAGCACCAGCAGCACGGGAGCACTGATTTCGCGCCAGCACGCCAGCACCTCATCGACCCGATAGAGGACCGGATTGATGTGCTTGTGTGCCGGATCGCCAAGGATCTCGAAGCGTCCGTGCGCGTTCGACGCGGACCAATGCAGCGCTAAAAAGCGTGCCTTGTCGGCCGCCAGGCGCGGATTTGTTTTCATCAGACGCAGCGCAACCGCTTCGCGGTCGGCGTAGTCGTGCATCCGCGCGCCGGCCTGCAGCTGATCGAGCCATTCCCCATAGCGCAGCGGGGCACTGCCGGGCCCGGCGCCTGAACGCAGGCCCACCCCTTCCAGGTTGATCAGGCGGCGGACCCGATGCGGCCGCACGCCCGCATACAGCATGGCGACGTTGCCGCCCATGCTGTGGGCGATCAGGTCGACCGGCGCGGCGCCGCTGAACTGGCGCAGCAGTTCATCGAGATCGGCCATGTAGTCGGGAAACCAGTAACAATCGGCGTGCGGACGGGCGGTCTGGCCATAGCCGCGCCAATCAGGCGCCAGCACCCGCCAGTTGCCCGTCATGGCATCGACGAAGAACTGGAACGAGGCCGAGACATCCATCCAGCCATGCAGCAAAACGAGTTCGCCGTCGCAGGCCCGGGCGGGATCCGGCTCCCAGACACGCACGTGATAGCGCAGGTCACGCACCTGGAGAAAATGCGAAACGCTGACGCGGCGGGGGCAATAGGTGGTCAAGGCAGTTGGGTTCACCCTCGGATTATAAGAACTGCGGCCCAAGACTGCTGGCCGCCCGCCCGCCGGCACGGCCCTGGCGCGCCCGAACCGACCAATCCCTTACACTGGCAACCCTTTTTGCCCTTCCTGGCGCGAGCTTCGCGGCTCGCGAATCGCCAATGGCCATCTACCAGCTCGACACCTCCATCCCCGAAATCGATCCCGACGCCTGGGTCGCCGAGAACGCCACCGTGATCGGCAAGGTCCGCCTTGCCGCCCGCAGCAGCATCTGGTTCGGCGCGACCCTGCGCGGCGACAACGATCTCATCAGCATCGGCGTTGGCAGCAATGTGCAGGACGGCGCCGTGCTGCATACCGATCCCGGTCATCCGCTCACCGTCGGCGACTCGGTCACGATCGGCCATCAGGCCATGCTGCATGGCTGCACGATCGGCGAACGCTCGCTGGTCGGCCTGCATGCGGTCGTGCTCAACGGCGCGAAGATCGGCCGCGAATGCCTGATCGGCGCCGGTGCGCTGGTGCCCGAGGGCAAGGTCTTCCCCGATCGATGCCTGCTGGTGGGCGTGCCGGCCAAGGTCGTGCGCGAACTCAGCGACGAAGAAGTGGCCGCCTTTCAAAGAGGGGTCCAGTCGTATGTCGAGCGCGCGCGGCTGTTCCGAAGCAAGCTGGTCCGCATCGCGTGAGGTCGGCCTCCCGATGAGCGCCCAGCCCGACAGCCTGCACCGATTTCTGCTGCAGGGTGCGGCGGTGCGCGGCGAGATCATCTCGCTGGACAACGCCTGGCAGCAAGTCGTCGAGCGCCACCAGTTGCCTGCCTGCGTGCGTAATTGCCTGGGCGAACTATCGGCGGCCGCGCTGCTGCTGGCCGCCACCCTGAAGTTCGAGGGCTCGCTGGTGCTGCAGATCCATGGCGATGGTCCGGTGGCGCTGCTGGTCGTCGAGTGCGACGCCGCCGGCAGCTTCCGTTCGACCGTCAAGATTCGCGAAGGCGCGGTGATCGCCGAAGACGCCGGCCTCGTCAGCCTGGTCAATGCCAGCGGCCGTGGCAGATTCGTCGTGACGCTCGACCCGAAAACACGCACACCGAGCCGTCAGCCCTATCAGGGCATCGTCCCATTCGAAGGCACGACCGTGGCCGAGGTCCTCGAGCACTACATGAGCCGTTCAGAGCAGGTGCCGACGCGGCTGTGGCTGGCCGCCGACGCCACCCGGGCGGCCGGTCTGCTGCTGCAGCGCCTTCCGCAAGAAGGTGGCCACGCCGCCACCGAGCCCGTGGATGCCGACGGCTGGAACCGGATGTGCCGCCTGGCCGACACCGTGGCGCCAGAAGAACTCGTCAGCCTCGCTGCCCCCGACCTGCTGCACAGGCTCTTCTGGCAGGAACGCCTGCACGCCTTCGACCACCGGAGCTGCGCGTTCGCCTGCAGCTGCAGCCGCGAGAAGGTTGCATCGATGCTGCAGATGCTGGGGCGCGATGAGGTGGAGTCGATTCTGACCGAGCGCGAAACCATCGAAGTGCGCTGCGAGTTCTGCAATCTTGCGTATGAATTCGATGTGGTCGATGCGGCACGCCTGTTCGTGCCTGGAACCACGCACGCGCCGCCGCGTCAGCCTCAGTAACTGAACCCTGACGTCCGCCGGTCGAACCCTGGCACCACCCGCCGGCGCAAGCTTGTGCGCTGCGGGCAGCGATTCAACTCCGACAG
>JAYVOV010000456.1:0-4829 GCA_043757735.1 Burkholderiaceae bacterium | reverse complement strand
GGCATGCGCCACGCCGACCGGTGCGCGAATGTCCTCAATGCGCTTGATGCCACCGGTCTGCTCCGCAGTCTTCATGAAGCGCGCCAGCATCTGCTTGTCGGCAGTGAAGAAACTAAAGGTCTGGATTACCGACAGATCAACTTCCTGCAATCCTGCAGACGTATTCTTGAAGAATTCGCTGCCGGTGATGCCCCAGTGGCTGAGGATTGGCACGCGCTGACTCGGTGGCAGAGTCGCTACTTCGCGCACCAGGATCACGGCATCCTCGTCGTTGGAGACCAGCACCACCGCCTTGGCGCCGGCATCTGTCAGTTTTTTGTAATGTTTGATGAGCGTGGTTTCGCGCGGATAGTACCAGGCGATATCGACGATCTTCTGGTTCTTGACTCCGTCCATGTATTTCTCTGCCGCAGTCAGGTTGCTGGTCCCCCAGGATGTGTTGACCAACAGCAGGCCGACCTTATCGAGACCCCGCTGCTTCGCCGACTGCAGCATCTTCGGCATGGCCAGGCTGTCTCGCAGCGACAGGCGGAAGAGGTAGTTGGGCCGCGCGCCGTTGTCGATGATCGAATCGGCGGCCGCCCAGGGTATCAAATACGGCAGTTTTGCCTCGTTCAGTGCCGGCACTTGCGCGAGAACCACCGGAGTGAAGCGTCCGCCGAACACGGCAACCAGGTTGGGCATGGACGCGAATTCAGCGTTGTTTTTGACACTGCGCGCCAGTATCGCGCGATGATCCTTGATCACCAGCTCGATCGGACGCCCGCCCAGCACGCCGCCGGCTGCATTGATTTCCGCGATTGCCGTGCGCAGGCCCAGCTCAATGGCCTGCGCGGACAAGCTGTTCTCGAGGCCTAACTCGCCGTCCAACCCGACCAGCACCGGCGCCTTGTCTGCCGCCCGGGCCGTGGCCACGCACAAGAGCATGATCATGCACAGCGCAAAGCTGCGAAATATTTTCGGTAACAAGGCCATCATGCGGAGTCTCCTATTGGTTTACTGAGTGTGGTCAGTTGACGGGCCAGAAGATGGTTCTGCATGGATAAATGTCTCGAACCGAAATTCGTGATTTGATGCGTAGATAGTTGAGATTTATGCAATTAATTCAATGAGTTGAGTTAAAATGTCGATTGATCCAGAAGGCGAGCCTGAGATGGCTTATCTTATTATCTAGAAAATACCCTGCGGCCCCAGCTCGCACGCCGCACTGGCATTGATCGGCAAGTATCTTAACGCATCAATATCAATTTCCTGATCGATCCCGCTTTTTCGGTTCGCGCTGGCGCGGCGAGCAGCGCCATCCTCCAGAGCTATCGGGCTCTGCGGTGTCTGGGTAAGAATAACGCCGACGCCATCGAGAATTTTCGCGCCAACGCCTTTTCCATGCGCGCCCTGGGTTTGGACAGCGTGCCCGCGAGTCCGTCCTTGCGCCAACGCCTGGACCCCCGGCTGCAGCCTGTTCGCTCCAGCAGACCAATTGGACCACACACCGCTGCGCGGCAGCACCGTCAATGGCAAACCGATTGATTTCGGAGCCCTGGGGTTTGGCTGCACCCCGGTTGATCTCGATACCTTTGCCATGGACAACAGTTCCACCAAGAAACAGTTGGTTGGTCACACCATTGATCGCGCGACCAATCGAATCAAGAACTAAGCTGCGTCGGCCGTGAATTTTCTACAGTGGCGCGTTATCTGGCTGAACGTGTTGGCAGGTGTCGGTAAATTCCGGCATCATTTCTCGGCCCACGTTCGTCAAGCTCACCCACCCTGGATCGCGCCGCCGGCCAGCCAGCCGCAGCCACCGGCACGAATGCGCCGACTGCGCCCGGCGCGCCCGTCATTCGTCCAGGTGCTGGCCGAGGTGCCGCCGCGTTCTGACCCGGCCCGCTCAGAGCCAGGTGTCGGTCTCGACGAAGTGCAGGTCGCCGTCGTCGAAGCAGGCGTACAAGGTCTTGGCGGAAACCCGCTCGAGACTCTCGTGCAGACGCTTGACCTGGTTCTGCGGCGGCTTCGGGCCGCCGATCTTGATCCGCAGCAGCTGCAGCTGCAGCATGTCAGGCGTGCGCGGGTGGGCGCGGATCAGCACCGCGTCCACCACGCCCGGGCGAACATCCGGCTCGAGGCGGTCGTTCGGGAACACGATCTGCCAGCCATGCTCGAGGGCCCAATCGCGAAGCTGCTCTTCGGCTGCCTCGCGTGTCACTGATTCCGGGGGCACTTGCACCAGGGTCTCCTGTGGATAAAGCGGCCGATGGTACCAAGGGGCGGTTTTCGCGAGGCTTGCTCGCTCAATCGGGCTTGACGCGGGCGTGCTGCATCACGCAGGCCCATCGTGTTGCTTCGCCGCGCTGACTGCTGGCAGACGCTTTTCGCGACATCAGCATGGGGCGGCGCACTGTGTTGATTCCTGCGAGAATCGCAGATCGCTCCTTCGCTGATGCTTTCATGTCAAAACGGATTTTTCTCAGCGTTCTCCTGCATTCGGCGGTGGCGGGCGTCCAGGCCCAAGGCACTGACCCCAGCGGCGAGCGGCCTGGCGGCGCTGAGCCCCAGCGCCTGGAGACAGTCGTTATCCGCGCCGATCGCACGCTCGAGGAGCGCTTCGCATCGACCGGATCGCGGGTGACAGTCAACCGCAATGACATCGAGCAGATGGGCGCCGACACCATCGCCGACGTCCTGCGCCAGCTGCCGGGCGTGCAGACCTCGGGTGCCGCCAGCGGCACGCTCGAGATCCGCATGCGCGGAATGGACCGCAATGCGACGCAGATTCTGGTCGACGGGCAACGGGTGGGGAGCGGCCGCAGTTCCGGACAGTTGCCCTTCGATCAGCTGCCGGCCGACATGATCGAGCGGATCGAAGTGCTGCGTTCGCCCTCGGCCGAGTACAGCGGCGCCAGCGGCGGCACGATCAACATCGTGATGCGCGACGCGTCGGTGCGCCGGGAAACAAATATCCGCGCGACCAATCAGCATGCCTTCGGCGGCAACGGCATGCAGGCGTTCTTCAGTACTACCGGACCCCTGAATGAGCCCGCCAGACCGGTGGGCGAAACACCCGCGCACGCGGCCTACCTGCCCTGGAGCTATTTCCTGGCGGCCTCCGCCAATGAGCGTCTCTGGGGCAGCAACCTGCATCGCGATATCGGGGTGGTCGGGGCCAACCCCTCACGCAGCGCCAGTGACGAAGAACTGCGTGGCAAGACCCGCGAAGTGGTCCTGATGCCCCGGCTGAACGGGCGATTGTCGGCGCGAGATTCCGTGATCGTGCGCGCTACTTTGCTGGGCTCGGAATCCGAGAGCGGTCTGAACAGTACGCTCGCCGGACAGGCCGGCGACGGATCGGCACTGTCGGGCGCCACACGCGAAGCCGCCGAATCACGGCGCCATCTGGTGCAGGTGCGCGGCGACTGGACCCGTCGCCTCGAGTCCAGCCGGCTCGAAGTGCGGCTGTCGGGCGACACCGCCGCCGAAGATCACCAGCGCGATCGGCTGACCAGCAGCGTGGCCAGTGCGGGTCGGGTCGATGTCAATACCTTGTACGCAGACCAACGGCGCGAGCGCAGCCTGCAGACATCGGCCAAGCTGACCGGCACCGAAGGCGCGCACGTCTGGATGCTGGGTGCCGAGCTCGAGCTGCGGCGCCTGGATGTCGCCACCAGCACCACTGTCGGGGGCGATCCGATCCAGGCGCGCGACTATCAATCCTCGCTCGCACGCCGTGTCCTGTGGGGCCAGAACGAGTGGGGACTGCCTGCCAGAACCACCTTGACCGCAGGCCTGCGGGTCGAATCGCTGGCGCGCAGCAACCGCTATGACGGTGCTTCACAGGACGAGAACCGCACGCAGTTGCAACCGTCGCTGCACACCCGCACGCCGTTGGGCGACGGCCTGCAGTTTCGGACCAACCTGGCGCGCACCAGCCGCATTCCGGCGCTGGCCGATGTCATCAATCGGGTGACGCCCAGCCTGGGCGTGAATTCCCCGACGCGCCCTGACGCGGTCGGCAATCCGGCCTTGAAGGCGGAGAGCACCCTGAGTCTCGATGCCGGCTTCGAGAAGCGCCTGAACAATCGTGGACAAGCCGGTCTGAACATTTTCGTCCGGGCCATCGATGAGCTCATCATCCGGCGCACCCGCGAGGTCGACGGTCGCTGGCTGCAGCGCCCGGAAAACCTCGGGCGTGCGCTGGTCTGGGGGGTCGAGGCCGACCTCAAGACCGACCTGGCGGGGCTTGGGGCGGCGGGCTGGAATCTCGGCGCAAACGCCAGTCTGCTGCAGTCTCGGCTGCAGGATGACAACGGCTTCAGCGGTCGGATTCCCGGTCAGTCGCATTACCTGCTGAACCTGAATCTCGCGCGACCCATGCCCCGCAGCACTGGTTTTTTCGGCGGCGGATCGGTCAGTCTCGCCGGCGCATCAGACATCGGCTCGAACACCGAGACGCGAGGGCGCGAACGGGCCTATCTGACGCTCGACGCCTATGTCGGGCAGTTCGTGGCCGGCCTGGGCTACTGGCGGCTCGGCTTGTCGAATCTCACGAACGCCAGAAAGAACCGCGAGCGGATCGATATCGACTCCGCCGGCGGCTCACGCACCGAAACCTCGGTCGAGCGGTATCAGACTCGCGTTTACCTGTCGGTGGGCACCCGCTGGTGAGGCGTCTTCTCCGCTGGTGAGGTGTCTTGCGCGCTGGTGAGGCGTTTTTTCAGGCCGGCCGCCATTCTTTTTTGAGGCGCTTGGCGATCGACCAGCGGTGAACCTCGGAGGGGCCGTCATAGATCCGAAACGCGCGGATGTCGCGAAAAATCTGCTGGACCGGCGTTTCT
>JAYVOV010000455.1:0-4856 GCA_043757735.1 Burkholderiaceae bacterium | reverse complement strand
CGGTGATCGCTGCTTTGATGTGGTACCTGCTCACCCATACCCGCATGGGTAAGATCGTGCGCGCCGCAGCCCACAACCCCACCATGACGTCGGCGCTGGGCCTCAACACGCGGCTGATCTACGCCGGTGTGTTCGCCAGCGGCGCCATGCTCGCCGGTCTTGCGGGCGGGCTGGCCGCACCCGTGCGTTCGATGTCGCCCGGCATGGGGTTTTCCATCCTCATTGAATCGTTCATCGTGACCGTGATCGGCGGGATGGGCTCGGTGAGCGGCGCGCTGGTCGGCGCTCTGCTGATCGGCCTGGTGCGTTCCTTCGGCTCGATCGGCTTTCCGCTGTTCGTGGAAGGCACGATGTTCCTGGCCATGGCGCTCATCCTGATCCTCAAGCCCAGCGGGCTGCTGGGCAAGGAGCTCCGCAAATGAACAACCGCACGGGGAACAACCGCACGAGTTTCGGCCTCGAACTGGCCTGGGGGCTGGTGGCGCTGGCGCTGCTGGCCGCGGTGCCTTTCGTCACCAGCTCGCAGATCACCCTGGACTTCGTCATCCGGCTGGCGGCCTTCGGCATCTTTGCCACCTCGCTCAATATTCTGGTGGGCTATGGCGGCATGGTGTCGTTCGGCCATGCGATGTTTTTTGGTGCCGGCGCCTACTGTTTTTCGCTGCTGATGCAGCGCACCGGCGTGCCGGTGCCAGTGGCCATCGTGGGCACGGTCATCTTTTGCGCGGCCCTGGCTGCGCTGGTGGGCGCCATCTGTGTGCGGCTCAAGGAAATCTATTTTTCCTTTCTCACCCTGGCTTTCCAGATGCTGATCCACAGCGTCATCCTGACCTGGACCTCGCTCACCGGCGGCGACCAGGGCCTCACCGGGGGCATTCCGCGCCCGCCCTTCCTGGGCATCGATCTGGCCAAGTCAACCAACCTGTACGGCTTTGCCTGCGTGCTCGCGGTGGCCTGCCTGCTGCTGATGCGCTACATCCTGCAGTCGCCCTACGGGTACACCCTGCGCATGGTTCGGGACAACCCCGAGCGGGCGCTGTTCCTGGGCATCGATGTCTGGCGCATCAAGCTGTACGCGTTCGTGCTGGCCGGTGGCTTTGCCGGGGTAGGCGGCGCGATCATGGCACTCTTCGTCTCGGGCGCGTTCCCGGATTTTTCTTACTGGACGATGTCAGGCGAGGCGGTGTTCATGATCATGATGGGCGGGCTGAATCTGTTCATCGGGCCGGTGGTGGGCGCGGCGCTGCTGCTGCTCTTCAACGACGTCATCACCCGCACCACCGAGTACCACGGCCTGGCGCTCGGCGTGGTGGTGCTGATCTTCGCCCTCGGCTTCAAGAAAGGCATCACAGACTTCGCAATGCAGGCGATCCGCGGGCTCAGAGGCCCGGGCAAGAAACACGGCGGCGCCTGACCATGCTGAGCACCGAACAGCTGTGCAAATCGTTCGGTGGCGTGACCGCCACCTCGGACATCTCGCTCACTTTCCCCGCCGGATCCCTCACCGCAGTCATCGGCCCCAACGGGGCGGGCAAGACCACTTTCTTCAACCTGATTTCCGGTGCCCTTGCGCCCGACTCGGGCCGCATCCTGCTCGATGGCCAGAACATCGTCGGGCTGCCCAGCAGCGAGATAGTCAGGCGCGGCATCGGCCGGGCTTTTCAGGTGGCGCGCCTGTTCAAGACGCTCACTGTCGAAGAATCGCTGCGCGGCGCCCTGCTCTCGCCCCTGGGCCGCTCGACGCAGATGCACGGGCGCTTTCCGCTGGCGCAGACGCGTGACCGCGCCCACGAAGTGATGGCGCAGCTGGGCCTGTCCGACAAGGCCGATCTGGTGAGCGGCACGCTGTCGCATGGCGACCAGAAGCTGCTCGACATGGCGCTGGCACTGGTGCTCAACCCCAAGGTGCTGCTGCTCGACGAACCGGTGGCCGGCATGGGTCCGGAAGAACGCGAGCAGATGATCGAGACCGTGCATGCGTTGTGGCGCAAAGGTGGCCTGACCGTGGTGCTGATCGAGCACGACATGGACATCGTCTTTCGTGTCTCGCAGCGCATCTTTGTACTGTCCTACGGCAAGCTGCTGGCCGAAGGCGATGCCGAGCAGATCCGCAACAATCCAGCCGTGATCGAGGCCTATCTCGGCAAACCCCGGGAGGAGCGCCATGTCTGAGGCAGCACCAGCGCAGGGGCAGACGCAGACGCAGACGCAGGACATCCTGAGCGCCACCCGCATCGACGTGGCCTATGGCACCAGCCAGGTCCTGTTCGGCATGTCGCTCAGGGTGCGCAGAGGCGAAACCCTCGCGCTCCTCGGGCGCAACGGCGCGGGCAAGAGCACGACCATCAAGGCGATCGCCGGCGTGGTGCCGATGCGCGCCGGCGAGGTCACGCTGCAGGGCGCGTCGATTCGCGGCTGGCCGATCCATGCCATCGCCCGCGCGGGCATCGGCTACGTGCCCGAAGACCGGCAGATCTTTCCCGACCTCTCCGTCGAGGACAACCTGCAGATCGCGACCAAGAAAGGCGCCAGGGGCGAAGACGACTGGCCGCTGGAGCGGGTCTACCAGATGCTGCCGCTGCTGGCACCGCTCCGGGAGCGGCTTGGCGGACAGCTCTCGGGCGGCGAGCAGCAGATGCTGACCGTGGGCCGCGCGCTGATGGGCAATCCGCATGTGCTGCTGCTCGACGAGCCCAGCGAGGGGCTGGCGCCGCTCATGGTGCAGAAGATCGGCGAGCTGATCGAAACCCTGCGTGGCCTGGGCACAACCATCGTGCTGGCCGAGCAGAACCTGCATTTCTGCCTGGGGCTGGCCGACCGCGCGGTGGTGATCGACCGCGGCAGCGATGTGTTCGTGGGCAGCATCGAGGAGCTCAACGCCAACGCTGAGATCAAGCAGCGGTATTTGTCGGTGTAGTCAGGGGCGGCGCGGCCGTTCGTTCTGCTGGCGATCGCTATAGTCTCGAAGGGCCGCGTCGAGGACGGCCTGAAACTGCCAGCCTCGTCAGGCCGGCGACGCGCGGTGATCGCGCTGCGCGAGCGCGATCACCGCGCCCAGCGCCAGCAACCCCGCCGACACCATCAGCCCGCCGCCCAGCGACCCGGTCAGGTCCGCCACCCAGCCAATTGCTACCGGCCCGACCATCTGCCCCGCTGCGAACATCACCGTGAATGTGGCCATGGCGCTGCCCCAGGCCGGTTTGGGCAAAGCCTTCTTGATGAAACTGATGACTGAAGACGGTGCGCTGAACATCGCCAGCCCGAACAGCAGCGCCGAGGCCAGCAGCACGCCATCGCGCGACGACACCAGCGGCAGCATCGCGCCCATCGCCAGCACCGCCATCACGGCCGCCAGCGGTCGCCCGCCCGGCCAGTGTTCGGCCGGATAGCGCCACACCCAGGGCGCGAGCCAGGTCGCCAGGCCCAGCAGGCACCAGACCACCACCACCAGGTCGGTCGCGGCGCCCTGCCCGCGCATCCACGCGACGATGAAGGTCATGTAGCCGATGTAGCCGAGCGCGAACATCGAATACGACGCGAACTCGGCAGCCAGCGGGCGCAGGCGCCACTGGGCAGAGCCAGCCGCCGCGCCCGGCTCTTCGATGCGCAGCGCGGCCCAGACGGAGGCCACCGTCATCAGCGCCGCGGCCATGCCCATTTCACGCCAGGCCCGCGGCCAGGCGGTGGGGCCCTGGGCATCGAGCATGCCGGGCAGCACCGCACCGGTGAGCATCAGCCCCAGGCCGCCCCCCGCGAAATACACCGCGATGGTGGTGGTGGCCATCTCCGGGCGCGTCGGCAAAATGTTGCCCGACAAGGCGCCACCGCAGATGAACACCGCTGCGCCGCCGATGCCGGTCAGCACGCGCAAGGCCATCAGCGCCGGCAGATCACGCACCAGCCCGGTCGCGAACAGCGTGACCGCGCACAGCGCCATGCCGGCGCAGAACAGGCGCCGGTTGCCCAGCTTTGTCACCACCGCGCGCACCAGCAGGGCACCAAGCAGATAGCCGAAGGCATTCACGGTGTTGATCGCGCCAGCCTGCGACCAGTTCCACTGCAGGTCGGTGCGCATTGCGGGCAGCAGCAGCGCGTAGGCGAAGCGCGCGAATGAATTCGACACAGCCGGCCCAAAGGAGAGCAGGAATGCAATGAACAGGCCGCGCCACATGTGCGCAGATTACCCGGCGCAACGCGGCTTTTTTCGCTCATGGCTCGCGACTCGCTCACCTGTCAGGGTTGCGCAGGTCTGAAATCTCGTTTTCGAACCGGGTGCGCAGCAGGCGCCCGGCCGATGGGTCGATCATATCCGCAGGCAACCGTGTCGCAGGAGTCAGGTCGTGAACGCACAACTGATCGAAAGCAGTCTCGAAGCGGTGGCTGAACGGGTGGGCGATCCGTCCGCGCGGGTGTACGAGCGGCTGTTCGCGATGGCGCCCGAACTGCGCGAACTCTTCGTGCGCGACACCGACGGCAGTGTGCGCGGCCAGATGCTCCAGCAGGTGTTCGAGACCATCCTCGACCTGGTGGGCGACAACCTCTACGCCGAAGTGCTGATCGGCACCGAATGGGTGAACCACCAGAACCTGGGCGTGCCCTCGCGGCAGTTCGAGCTCTTTTTCGACGCGATGATCGCGAGCTTTCGCGACATCCTGGGCGACCAGTGGACGAGCGCGACGGAACAGGCCTGGCGAGAGGTCACCCGGCGGGTGTCCGACATCATCGTCCGGCGCGCAGAACCGGCCACCGCTCAATGAGCAAGCGACGGCTGGCAGTCGATGCGCAGAGACGACGCTGCGCGATGCCTGGCCTCTGACGAACCGACCACACAGCACGCTGACCGGCACGGGTCGACA
>JAYVOV010000454.1:0-4866 GCA_043757735.1 Burkholderiaceae bacterium | reverse complement strand
GCACGATGCCTTGCACACCGCCCGTCCAGCCTTCGATCTTCTTGTACTTGAGGAGCTGCGGCACCGCGAGCGCCAGCGCGAAAGTGGCCAGCGCCAGGAAATGTCCCTCCAGACGCAACGCTGGGAATCCCATCAGAAAACCGAAGGTGAAACACACGATGGCAGCAAATGGCAGGGTCGCCCAATACGGCATGCCCGCCTGATCCATGAGGATTGCGGTCGCATAAGCGCCGATCGCATAGAACGCGCCATGCCCGAGCGAGAACTGGCCATTGAATCCGGTGAGAATATTAAGGCCCAACACCGCGATCGCATAAACGATCACGAGATTGAACTGGAACACCCGATAGTTCTTGACCAGGAAAGGCAGCACGCACAGAGCCACCAGCGTGACAATGCCGCCGATCCAGATCCATTTGCGGTCGATGGTATTCATACGCGCGTCACCAGAACCTTGCCGAACAGACCGTTGGGCTTGAGGGTGAGGGTCCCCACGATCAGCACGAGTGCAACCGTGAGCTTGAGTTCAGTGCCGATCACATAGGCACCGAGCAGGTTTTCGAGCACGCCGACGATAAAGCCGCCGATCACCGCACCCCAGGGATTGTCGATGCCGCCCAACAGCGCGCCGGCAAACCCGTACAGCAGGATGCCGGACATCATGTTCGGGTCGAGATAGACGATGGGCGCGACCATCATGCCGGCCACCGCACCGATCGCCGCCGCCAGGCCCCAGCCCATCGCCAGCATCCAGGAAACCCGGACACCGACCAGCCGCGCAGAATCAGGATTTTGCGCCGCCGCCCGCATGGCCAGACCCAGGGGCGTGAAGCGAAAGAACGAGAACAGCAGCCCCAGCACGCAGAGCATCACCGCGACCGACCCGATTTCATGGGCATTGAAGTACTTGGTCGCCAGGCCCGATTCTTTCGAGAAAGGCGTGGGGAAGGCCTTGATGGTGTGCTCGAAGATCCAGCCGGCCAGCGCATTGAAGATCACCAGCAGGCCGATGAACACGATAACGTTGGTGAGCACCGGCGCTTTTTCAACCGGCTTGAGGATGATCCGCTGGATCAGCACGCCACCGAGGAACGAAATCCCGACGGTCAGGAAAAACGCCACCCAGTACGGTATGCCTGCCTGGATCAGCGCCCAGGCGATGAAAGTACTGAAGGTGGCCATCTCGCCTTGGGCGAAATTGATGTGGTGAGTGGCCTGGTAAATCATGACAAGGGCAAGAGCCACCGAGGCATAGATGCCGCCGTTGGCCAGGCCCGCGAAGATCTGATGAAGTAGTGCTTCCATGAATGGCTTCCGTTGGATTCTCAGTAGCCCAGATACACACGGCGGACGGTCTCGTCGTTCTTGATCGTCTCGCAGGGTCCGGAGATGGCCACGCGGCCGGTTTCGAGCAGGTAGGCCTCGTCGGCAAGATCGAGTGCCAGCGCGGCGTTCTGCTCGACCAGCAGCATGGTCACCTGATCCTGATCGTTGATCTCGCGCATGATGCGGAAGATCTCGGCGACGATCAGCGGCGCCAGACCGAACGACGGTTCGTCAAGCAGCAGCAGCCGCGGCCGCAGCATCAGCGCGCGGCTGATCGCCAGCATCTGCTGCTCGCCACCCGACAAGGTGCCGGCCTGCTGCATGCGCCGTTCCTTCAGGCGCGGAAAGCGCGTGTACATGCGCTCCATGTCGAGCGCAACTTCGGCCTTGTCCTTGCGGGTGAAAGAACCGAGCTTCAGGTTCTCTTCAACCGTCAAGCCGGTGAAGGTGCCACGACCGTCTGGCACGTGGGCCACGCCCATCCGGACAACGCTTTCGGTGGCACGACCCATCACCTCTTCACCGGCGATCTTGACGCTGCCGGCGGCGCGAACCGTCTGACACAACGCGCGCAGGGTGGTGGTCTTGCCCGCTCCGTTAGCACCGAGGATGGTGGTGATCTTGCCTTGTTCGATCGAGAAACTGATCCCGAACAGAGCCTGAGTCGAGCCGTAGTAGGCCGTCAGATTGGTAACTTCAAGCAGCTTTGGCATCGCTGGGCGCCCCAAGATAGGCGGCAATCACGTCGGGATGATTTTGGATGTGGGTTGGGGTGCCTTCGGCGATTTTCTTGCCGAAGTTCAACGCCACGATGTGGTCGGACACGGACATCACCAGGCTCATGTGGTGTTCGACCAGCAGCACGGTGATTTTGAGGCGATCACGCACGTCGCGGATCAGGTCGCCCAGGCCGTCGAGCTCTTCATGATTCAGCCCCGCGGCCGGCTCATCGAGCAGCAGCAGCTTGGGATCGGCGGCCAGGGCTCGCGCGAATTCCACCCGCTTCTGGGTACCGAAGGGGAGATCGCCAGCGGCCCGCTGCGCATACTGCTCGATTTTGAGGTAACTCATGATTTCATGCGCGCGAGCCCGCAGCCGTGCTTCTTCGGCGCGCACCGATGGCAGCCACAAGGCGCTCGAAAAGAAACCCGAACCCGAGCGGCAATGTGCGCCGATCATCACGTTGCGCTCCACTGACATCGTGCGGAACATTGCCAGGTTCTGGAATGTGCGTCCGATACCCAGCGAGGCGATCTCGTGCACCGGCGTGGCGGTGATCGACTTGCCTTCGTAGACAAGATCGCCTTCCTGATACGAATACAGCCGACTCAGGCAGTTGAACAACGTAGTCTTGCCGGCGCCGTTGGGACCGATCAGACCGCATACGCCGCCATGCGGCACATCGAAGCTCACGGAGTCCAGCGCCACCACACCGCCGAAGCGAACCGTGATGCCGCGCACACTGAGCAGTGCGTCATTAGCCACCTGAATTTGTCCCCCCGGGCTATGCATGCATGCCCTGTTATTGGTTGTCTTGCCGCGTTTCGAAAACCGCGAGTCCCGCTGTTATACGGATGTCTCGCGCGCCGCGCAAGCAAGTCCCTGCCCGCGAACACGCCACCAGCACGCGCAGCGTTTCGCAGTGCTCAAAGCTGGCTCACAATCCACCGATTCGGCACATACGCACGCTTCGCTTTGTCGTCTGCGCTTGCGTCGCAATGCAGCAAAACCGTACGCCCTCATCCTGCACCGGCGTTTCGAGTCGGCACTGCAGGGTCTCGCCGCCCGGGGAGCGCTGCGCGGCTGGGCGGCGACACCCTGGCGCGATCGCGTTGCCCTGCTGCGCCGCACCGCCGCCCTGATCGAAGAGCGGGTGTACGTCGAACGCGCGGTGGCCGGCGCCCTGCGAGCCCGGCTGATCGAGCTCACGCGGGCCATCAAGGTTGGCGACCCCACTGAACGCGACACCTGGATGGGCCGCGGCAGCACCGGCAAGGCGATTGGCTCCTTCTGGTACCTGCCTCTCTACATGCGAGAGCAGTCGCAGACGGTGGTGGAACTGTGATGAATCGAATCGGCTACAGCGGCCTCTTGATCAGGTTGGCGATCTCGCCCACCACACCGCGCCGGAACGCCATCACGCAGACCACGAAGATCACGCCCTGTGTGACCGTGACCCACGCGCCGAGCTCCGCCAGGTAGTTCTGCATCGCGATGATGATGGCCGCGCCGACGATCGGGCCGAACAAGGTGCCCAGACCGCCGAGCAGCGTCATCAGGACCACTTCGCCTGACATCGACCAGTGCACGTCAGTGAGCGAGGCCAGCTGAAAGACCAGCGATTTCAATCCACCGGCCAGCCCGGCGATCGTGGCCGACAGCACATAGGCCATCAGTTTGTACTTGTCAGTGTCGTAACCCAGCGACAAGGCCCGCGGTTCGTTCTCGCGGATGGCCTTGAGCACCTGCCCGAACGGCGAGTGCACGATGCGCCAGATCAGCAGCACCGCGCTGATGAAGACGACGAACACCACGCAGTACATGGCCAGATTGCCCGACAAGTCGATCAGGCCGAACAGCTTGCCCCGCGGCACTCCCTGAATGCCGTCTTCACCGCCGGTGAATGGTGTCTGCAGATAGAAAAAATAAACCATCTGCGACAAAGCCAGCGTGATCATCGCGAAATAGATGCCCTGCCGACGAATGGCGAGCAGGCCGGTCACCCAGCCAAGCAAGGCAGCACAGGCGGTGGCGAACAACAGCGCGAGCTCTGGCGTGAAACCCCAGACCTTGGCGGCGTGAGCCGCTGCATAACCGGAAGTGCCGAGAAACATGGCGTGCCCGAACGACAGCAGGCCACCGAAACCGATCAGCAGGTTGAACGCGCAGGCGAACAGCGCGAAGCACATCACCTTCATCAGGAAGACCGGATAGAGCACCATCGGAGCCAGCGCGAAGAACGCGATCAGGATCACGAAAGCGATCTTCTGGGCGCCGAGGCCGGCGCTCGCGCCACCGCCGGTGGCGATCGAAACGGAAGACGTGGACATGAGAGCGGGCGCCTTACTTCTGGGTGCCGAACAGGCCGGCAGGCTTGATCAGCAAAACGATGGCCATGACCACGAAGATCACGGTATTGGACGCTTCCGGATAGAAGACCTTGGTGAGTCCTTCGACCAGCCCGAGGCCGAAGCCGGTGATGATTGATCCCAGGATGGACCCCATGCCGCCGATAACGACCACCGCGAACACCACGATGATCAGGTCGGCACCCATCTGCGGGCTCACCTGATAAATGGGTGCGGCCATCACGCCACCGAGCGCCGCCAGGCCGACACCAAAACCATAGGTGAGCGTGATCATGCGCGGCACATTGACCCCGAAAGCCTGAACCAGCGCGGGGTTTTCAGTGGCCGCGCGCAGATACGAGCCCAGCTTGGTGCGCTCCATCACGTACCAGGTGCCCAGGCAGAGCACCAGCGATGCCACGATCACCCAGGCCCGGTAATTGGGCAGAAACATGAAGCCCAGGTTCTGTCC
>JAYVOV010000453.1:0-4869 GCA_043757735.1 Burkholderiaceae bacterium | reverse complement strand
GCGCAGCGGGTCGTGCCCGAGGGCCTCGCGGATGGTCTCGGCGAATTTAACCGGCAGCGCGGTCTCCAGGCAGACCATCGGCACGCCGGGCTCGCGATGAAACTGCGCCACATGCAGCCCGTCGGCGGTGTGGGTGTCGACGATGCGGCCATTCTCGCGCGCGACGCGACGAATCGTTTCCAGTCGATCGGCGTGGGTGCTGCGCCCCGAAGAGAAGCCGAATCCGGCGATCCGCCCGAAAGCCTCGTCGCGGGAGAGATCGAACTGGCCCTGCGTGTCGAGCGAGCGCCACAGAGCGGCGACACGTTCGCTGTCGCGCATCAGCAGATCGAAGACGAAGCGCTCGAAATTCGAGGCCTTTGAGACGTCCATCGAGGGGCTGCTGGTCTGCGGTGTTTCAGCGGTGGCGCGCACGCGATATCGCCCGGTACGAAAAAATTCGTCGAGGACATCGTTCTCATTGGTAGCCACCACCAGACGGCGGATCGGCAGACCCATCATGCGCGCAATATGGCCGGCCAGAACGTTGCCGAAGTTGCCCGAAGGCACACAGAACGAGACCGGCTGGCCGATCTGACTGGCGACCGAAAAATAGCCGCGGAAGTAATACACCACCTGGGCCACCACCCGCGCCCAGTTGATCGAATTGACCGTGCCGATCGCGTAGCGCGACTTGAAGGCCAGGTCGCTGGAGACCGCCTTGACCATGTCCTGGCAATCGTCGAACACGCCATTGACGGCGATGTTGAAAATGTTGGGGTCGCGCAGCGAGTACATCTGGGCGCGCTGGAAGACGCTCATGCGGCCGTTGGGCGAGAGCATGAAAACGCGGATGCCCTGCTTGCCGCGCATCGCGTATTCAGCCGCGCTGCCGGTGTCACCCGAAGTGGCGCCCAGGATATTGAGCTCTCGGCCCTCGCGCAGCAGAACGTATTCGAACAGGCGGCCCAGCAGCTGCATCGCCACGTCTTTGAAGGCCAGCGTGGGGCCGTTGGACAGACACAGCAGATGCAGGTCTTCGGCCAGCGTGACAACTGGGGTGATCTCGGGCGTGCCGAAGATTTCCGGCGTGTAGGTCTGGTGGATCAGCGAGCGAAGGTCGTCCGGCGCGATGTCATCGGCGAACAGGCGAAGAATTTCAAAAGCCAGCGACGGGTAGTCCAGCGACTGCCAGCTGGCCAGCGTGGCTTCGTCGATGCGCGGGTAGCGCTCGGGCACCACCAGGCCGCCATCGGGCGCGAGCCCGCCGAGCAAGATGTCACTGAATGAGGCGGGCTCGAGTCCGCCGCGGGTCGAGAGGTAGCGCATGGGAGTTCCGGCGGCGGGTCAGTTCAGATCCTCGAGGCGGATTCGGACAGCCTTCGAGAGCACCGTGGACAGGGCTTCGATACGCGCAATGGCGGTGTCGACCTGCTTTTCGATGGTGCGATGGGTCAGCAGAATGATGTCGGTCTGGTCTTCACCTTCGGCCGGCTCACGCTGCAGCACCGCATCGATGGAGATAGCGGCGTCTGCCAGGATGCGGGTGATGTCGGCCAGCACACCCGGCTCGTCGGCAACTCGCAGCCGAAGGTAGTACGCGGTCTCGACCTCGCTGATCGGCAGCACCGGCAGATCGACCACCGACTCGGTCTGGAAGGCCAGGTGCGGCACGCGGTTGCCAGGGTCGGCGGTAAGCATGCGGGCGACATCGACCAGGTCGGCGATCACCGCGCTGGCAGTGGGCTCGGAGCCCGCACCCTTGCCGTAGTACATCGTGTGGCCGACCGCATCGCCCTTGACCCACACCGCGTTCATGGCACCTTCGACGTTGGCGATCAGGCGGCGCGCCGGGATCAGCGTGGGATGCACACGCAGCTCGATACCCAGCACACGGCCATCGACGACGCGGCGGCGTGTGATGCCCAGCAGTTTGATGCGATAGCCGAGCTGCTCCGCGTAACGGATGTCGGCGCTTTCGAGCTTGGTGATGCCCTCGACATGGGCCTTGTCGAAACGCACAGGGATGCCGAAGGCAATTGACGACAGGATGGTGATCTTGTGCCCGGCGTCCACACCTTCGATGTCGAAGGTTGGATCAGCCTCGGCATACCCCAGGCGCTGCGCCTCGCCGAGCGCCGTGTCGAAGGCCAGTCCCTTGTCGCGCATCTCGGACAGGATGAAATTGGTGGTGCCGTTGATGATGCCGGCGATCCATTCGATGCGATTGGCGGTGAGGCCTTCGCGCAGCGCCTTGATGATCGGGATGCCGCCGGCCACCGCGGCCTCGAAGGCGACCATCACGCCTTTGCGCGAAGCAGCCGCGAAGATCTCGTTGCCGTGCACCGCCAGCAGCGCCTTGTTGGCGGTGACGACATGTTTGCCATTTTCGATGGCGGCCATCACGAGTTCACGCGCGATGCCATAGCCACCGATGAGCTCGACCACGATGTCGATGGCGGGATCGGCCACCAGCGCGCGGGCGTCGGTATCGACCAGAACGTGCTCGCCCACCAGCGCGCGGGCGCGCGCCACATCGAGATCGGCGACACGGGTGATCTCGATACGCCGGCCGGCACGCCGGGTGATCTCGGCCTGGTTGCGGGTGAGAACCTCGAAGGTTCCACCGCCGACAGTGCCGATGCCCAGCAGGCCGACGCGTACCGGCCCGAATTTCTCCACGCTCATGATGTGCCCTGCGACAGGAAGTGACGACCGGAAGCCCCAGCGCACCAGCGCCGGGGTTTCCGAAGGAATTCAGGCAGCCAGTTTGATCAGGCCGTCTTTGCGGAACATGTCGCGAATGCCGCGAACCGCCTGCCGGATCCGCTGCTCGTTCTCGATCAGCGCGAACCGGACATGGGTGTCGCCGAGCTCGCCGAAACCCATCCCGGGCGAAACCGCCACCCGGGCTTCGTTGAGGAGTTTCTTGGTGAACTCGAGTGAGCCCATTGCACGATAGGGCGCGGGAATCTCGGCCCAGATATACATCGAGGCTTTCGGCGCATCGACCTGCCAGCCGGCCTCGATCAGGCCCCGCGCCAGCACGTCGCGGCGGCGCTGGTACTTGGCGCGGACTTCTTCGACGCACTCCTGCGGCCCTTCGAGCGCCGCGATCGCCGCTACCTGGATGGGAGTGAAGGCGCCGTAGTCGTGATAGCTTTTCATGCGCGCCAGCGCGGCCACGAGTTCCTTGTTGCCGACCATGAAGCCGATCCGCCAGCCAGCCATGTTGTAGCTCTTGCTCATGGTGAAGAACTCGACCGCGACATCGCGGGCGCCGGGCACTTCCATGATCGAGGGCGCACGGAAATTGTCGAAGACGATGTCGGCATAGGCCAGGTCATGCACGACGATGATGTTGTGCTTCTTCGCGATCTCGACCACACGCTCGAAGAACGGCAGATCGACGCACATGGCAGTGGGGTTGCTCGGAAAGCCCAGGATCATCATCTTGGGTTTGGGGTTGCTGTCTTCGACCGCGTGCTCGAGCTCGGCGAGAAAATCCACGCCCGGGGTCATGCGCACCGAGCGCGTCTCAGCGCCGGCGATCACCGCGCCATAGATATGGATGGGATAGCTTGGGTTGGGCACCAGGACCACGTCGCCACGGTCGAGCGTGGCCAGCATCATGTGGGCCAGGCCTTCCTTGCTGCCAATGGTGACGATAGCCTCGGTTTCGGGATCGATGGTCACCTTGTAGCGCCGCTGATACCAGTCGGCGATCGCCTTGCGCAGACGAGGAATACCCTTGGAAACCGAATACCCATGGGTGTCGGGCTTGGTGGCGGCCTCGACCAGTTTGTCGACGATGTGCTGCGGTGTGGAACCGTCTGGGTCCCCCATGCTCATGTCGATGATGTCCTCACCGCGCCGGCGGGCAGCCATCTTGAGCTCGGCCGTGATGTTGAAGACGTACGGCGGCAAGCGCTTGATGCGAGAGAACTCGCGCGGCGAAGTCATTTTCTGCTCCCAGTAAAGAACCCGTAATCGTAGCATAATCAGTACGTTAGAACGCCTGAGCGAGCCCCTCCATGAAGCTTCAAACACTGCTCGACGCCGCCCTGAACACACTCACGGGCTACGGACCGGGTTATCTCGAGATCAATCGGGTGCGCCACGCCAGCGGCGTGCTGGTCCAGCCGCAAGGTGCAGTCCAGGCCTGGCCGATCGACAACGCCGACGCGCTCGGCCTCGCCGATTTCGAACGGATGCTGGCCCTGCGGCCCGAGCTGGTGCTGCTCGGAACCGGCTCACGCCAGCGCTTTGCGCACCCCAGGCTGTACGCCTGCCTCTCGAATGCCCGCATCGGCCTCGAAATGATGGACACCGGCGCCGCCTGTCGCACCTACAACATCCTGATGTCAGAGGGACGACAGGTGCTGGCCGCGCTGATCCCGCCAGCGGCCTGAGGAGCATCGGGCAGGCTGTGCTATCGTCACCGCCATCATTTTGGCAGGGCGGCACGCCGACCGACCGTTCCAGGAGGCAATCAGTGACTGTGGCTGCAGGCGAACACATAGCGGATTTTTCAGTAGCCTCGACAGCGGGCGAGTTCACGCTGTCGGCGGTGCTCGGCAAGAAGGTCGTGCTGTACTTCTACCCCAAGGACAACACGCCCGGCTGCACCAATGAAAGCGCCGACTTCCGCGACCTCAACCCGCAGTTCAACGCTGCGGGCGCCATCGTGCTCGGCTTGTCTCGCGACAGCCTGCGTTCGCACGAGGGCTTCCGCGGCAAACTGGAGCTGCCCTTCCATCTCCTCTCAGACACAGACGAAGCTGTCTGCACGCAGTTCGGCGTCATCAAGATGAAGAACATGTACGGCAAGCAAGTACGTGGCATCGAGCGTTCCACCTTCGTGATCGATGCCGGGGGGGCGCTCGCGCG